>JASFJX010000084.1:0-9475 GCA_050119385.1 Candidatus Thiodiazotropha sp.
CCTCTCTCCCCAAATGTGAAGCAAGTTCTTCAAACTCAACCGAGCACGGAGAAGAGTGCCATCACAACGGATAAGCTGCCCGAGGTCGCTGACGAGTTGCAGACCGCCATCTCAGAAAAGACACCGCCTGAAAAACCAACCAATCTATGGAACCGGATGCTGGATAGTTATCAATTGAGCTTCCCCCAAAAACCACGCATCGAGCACGAATTGAGCTGGTATAGACGACACCCGAGTTATATACAGCGTATTCAGGAACGATCACAACCCTATCTCCACTTTATACTTGAGGAAATTGAGAAAAGGGGCCTCCCCGGTGAAATCGCCTTATTACCGGCTGTCGAGAGTGCCTATCGGCCCTTCGCTTATTCACCGGGGCGCGCTGCCGGCATGTGGCAGTTCATCCCTTCCACCGGTCGCTATTTTGGTTTAAAACAGAACTGGTGGTATGACGGCAGGCGGGATATTGTGGCGTCAACCCATGCGGCATTGGACTATCTGCAGTCACTCAGTCGTCAGTTCGACAATGACTGGGAATTGGCGCTTGCCGCCTATAATTCAGGAGCAGGGACAGTCCGCAATGCAATCCGGCGTAATCTGAAACGTGGTAAACCGACAGATTACTGGTCACTGAAACTGCCTGATGAGACCAGTGCCTATGTACCGCGCCTGTTAGCGCTTGCGGAGGTTTTCAGAAATCCGCAAGACTATGAAATCACCCTGTTACCCTTCGCTGATGAACCCTATTTCACGACTGTCGACATCCAGTCTCAACTCGATCTTGCGCTGGCCGCAGAGATGGCGGATCTCTCCATTCAGGATCTCTACCTCCTCAATCCGGGTCTGAATCGATGGGCAACCGATCCTGACGGCCCCCACAAACTCAGCCTGCCACTGGATAAGGTTGAAACATTCCTGCAAAGACTTAAGGCCCTTCCCGTCGAAAAGCGACTGACCTGGAAACGCTATCAGATCAAACAGGGTGATTCACTGAGCGTCATCGCCAGAAAACATGGCACGACCACTCAGGTGCTGAGACAGGTAAACAAACTCAAAAGCAACAGAATCAGGGCCGGGAAACACCTGTTGATTCCTGTCTCCAGCAAAGGCCTCAAACAGTACACCTTCAGTGCAGGACAACGCAAAGCAGCGATCCAAAACAGATCCCGTAGTGGCCACAAACGAAGCTATACGGTCAAGCCAGGGGATAGCCTGTGGAAAATCGCCAAGGCCCATTCAGTCAATCATCGAAAACTCGCAGCCTGGAACGGAATGGCTCCAGGGGATCCTCTTAAACCAGGACAAAAGCTTGTGATATGGGTAAAGAAGCCCCAGTCTTCCGAACTCTCTGCCCTCAATCTACAACCCAGCGGCATACAGAACAGGCTGCACTATAGAGTCAGGCATGGCGACTCGTTGTCCCGCATCGCTCAACGCTTCAGGGTTTCCGTTGCCGACCTCAAACGCTGGAACACATTGGATAATAAATATCTGCAACCCGGTCAACGACTTAAACTCTATGTCGACGTGACGGAGCAGACCCTCTGAGGATATTCTGACTGACTTTACGCCATCGCCGGAGTTGTTAGACATCACATTTGAGTGAGACAACAGTGACGGGGGAGTCCCCATGGATTGACCTACATCAAAAAATTGATCTAATTTTTTGACAGCCTTCAGCCCCTGTTCGAGTATCCCTAGACTAAATAGGAAATTTAGAGGTATCTCCCATGAGTGAGGATTGTCGTTTACGGGATGGGGTGGAATTGAACCTGGAAGATGTTGAAAAGATCGCCTTGGGCCTGAAATCATTGGCCACCTACTCCATGCTCGCCTATGAACACGATGATGATCCGGAAGACCTTGACGAGATCGTGCAGGAGGGGCTGGACGCCATCGATCGTTTATTCCAATGCTGAATTGGCCTGAATAATACCCCACGCATCTTCAACCACCATAAAGCAAAGGCTCTGGCGTTTAATGTCAAGAACGCCATCTGTGCGGCATTGATCGGGCCTGGATCGTCGATCAAATGCCGCAGACATCAATGAGCTAGTTATTAACCAGGCCATAGGTATTCATACACTCAGGGCTAGTTGAGTGGGTATGAGGCGGATCCCGCAGCCAACTCAGCCGGCGTGAGGGTCACTGTCGCAGAAGTCCCGTCAACATAGTGCACTGTAATCAGCACGGATGACATCCCGGACTGAAGCACCTCATTGACCGGTACCTCGAAGGCATTCTCCGGATTGCTGGCAAAAGGCAGAGAGCCGCTTGCCGTACCGGCGGTATCCTGCCAGGTGATGCTGTCGGTGGCCGTGGATCCATTACGCACATGGACACGGGACCACCATGGGTTGCTACCGGCAAACACATAGAGGCTCGGAGATCCATCAGACACTTCGGGGTGTCCGTCGCAAGAGACGAATCGCCATTTACCCTCATAACGACCGCTACCGTCAATCATCACGGCTGCTGGAGCATTTCCGCCGAGATCGATACCGCAGTGGCCATCAGGACATTTGTCCATGATACGTGCCACCACTGTTTTGTGTCCCTGAGATGTTACAACGGTAACCTCAGCGCACTGGCCACAGATCTTTCCAGCCTGCCACTGCCCCGCGCCGTCACCCGGATTCACATTGACGTTGATGGCCGCGTAATACATGACATTGGTTGTGCCATAATTGCAGGCGCCGCCACTACTGGCTGAGGTGCTGTACATCGTAACGTTACCCAACCCCCCATCACTGAGCAGTGTCGGGTAGACGGGTGTTGCCGAGGTGCACGGCCCAGAGCATTGATCGGGAAGGGTGTCATCACCGCCGCCCGAGAAGTTGGCGGTCAGACTCTTGTTCCCGTCCATGGTCAGGGTGACCGGATTGCTGGTGCCTGTGGACGCACCGCTCCAGCCCGTGAACGTCGCACCGCTAGCGGGAGTAGCCGTCACGCTGATCGAGGTATCCGCAGCATAAGTGTGGGTGCCAACAGGGGGAACCGTAGAGCCATTGCCGTTTACCCCAATGTTCAGGGTGTAGTTTACCGTCGTCTCGTTCACCGTAATATCACTGACGGCGGTGAACCCCCCGTCCTCTGTCGTTACCGTGATAGTGGCGTTACCGGTTGATACACCGGTTACCACACCGGTGTTGCTGACCGTTGCGATACCTGTGTTACTCGAGTTCCAGGTCAGATTCTTGTTAGTTGCATTGTCCGGTAATACGCTGGCGCTGAGGGTTGTGCTATCCCCCACGCCAACCGAAGCGCTGGTGGGGCTGAGTGTGACACCCGTTACCGCTATGCTCTGAGAGCCACCCCCGCTACCGTTCACTTCAAGGTGAGACCAAGCATATTGACCCACATAGTGGATATAGTAGTTTCCGTCGATGCGAGACGGCATCTGGTCCGACCAGGTGTTGGTATAGTCGACACCGTTGATCTCCACCAGCTGCATGTTCCAGGAATTGATATTCGATATGTCGCCCGAGGTTACCCGGCAGAAATCGCCCGCTCCGTCGATCACCAGGGGCAATGTCGCCGAGGTCGGCGAATCACAGGGTGTCGCCGAACCACCATTCGATTGCGTAACCGTAATCGCAGAGGTTGCGGTATAACCTCCATCCAGGGTAGTCACCGTGATACTGGCGTTACCGGCGGATAGGCCCGTGACTACGCCACTGGTGTTGACCGTCGCCACATTACTATCGCTCGATGCCCAGGTAACTCCCGTGTTGGAAGCATTACTCGGAGCCAGGGTTGCGCTGAGGGTTGTACTGGATCCCACATTCAACGTTGTGCTCGTCGGGGAGACAGAGACACCGACTACCGGCACGTCGCCATCATCATCATCATCATCAATCACAGCGGCACCGACACGAGTCCCATTGGCGCCCAGGTTGATCTGATGATCGAGCCCGATATATTTGCCGTTGGCGTCTTTCCAGAGGGAGGGTTCGATAAGGTTGTACTTGGCGGTGTCCACTGTCTGCCAATCATCCTGCAGGATACCTCCCGTATCACCGGAGTTGGGATTGACGCACCAGAAGGTATGGTTTAGATCGTACTGAACAATAGTATCGACCAGGGCACCCATCCATGTCTCGTTGTCCCCTGCGTCCATTTTTCCGCCCCACTCACCCACAAGTATCGGGGCCAGGCCCTGGGTGGCAATATAGAGCCAGTTTGGTTCCCAGCAGTCCGTGGTCAGTGTCTCTTTCGTGAAACCCGAATAGAACCAGGGCTGGGCATAGACACTGGGGCCATAGTCATGGGGGGAGTAAACAACCTGGCTCTGACGGCTTCCCAGGTCAATGGGATAATCCTTGACGCGTCTCAGATTTCCGCCCCACCAATTGTAGTCGTAGTTGGCACTATTGGTTTCAGCGTAAGTGTATCCATCCTTGGGAGTGGCTTCGATACCCTCGATAACCACCAGTAACTTGGGATTCACATCCAGAACCAGGTTGGCCACCTTCTCGGCTTCGTACTTCCAATTGTTCTGGTCTGTTGATGCGTCCCATTTCGCCATCACAGCATCATTCGGAGTACCGTGGGGTTCGTTGAACAGGTCCATCGCAATGACTGTATCGTCATTGACATAATGCTGGGCCAGCCATTGCCAGCTCGCTTCATAATCGCTGGCTGGATAGCCGTCCGTATACCAGGTATTCAACATCTGCGTATTGACCACCCGGTGCATATCCAGCATGACCTTCAATCCGATCTGCTTACAATAGGCAATGGATGCATCGAGAATCTGCAGGCTGGTCATACCCTCTAGGGCCGGATTGACGAAGTAATTGACACTGTTGGGCACGCCGCCATCGCCGTTTCGCCACTGATTTACCATTTGCACACTCAGGGGAATGCGCAAGACGTTGAATCCCAGGTTGGCCACCCTGTCGAGTGTCTCCTCCATGTTTACGCTCCAGAGTCCATGGTAGACCTGGTTTTGCGTCTCGAATCCGAACCAGGCAATGCCGGTAAGCCTGACCGGATTACCGGCATCGTCATAAATCACACTGCCGTTGGTAGAGAGGTAGTCATCGGAGGTGTCGGCGGCGAACAGCTCGGCAGCCGTACAGAAAAATGTTAAAACAAGTAATATAATGAGGGACTTAGGCGCATTTAGCCTATCGTTTTTTATCTCTCTCATGGCATCCGTTCCTAGTAGTGATTATTCAATTGGTGACGTTAGAAAGAGTTGCACTTTGGGACAGTTGCTCACTGTAAGCCGTCACAAATCCATTCAGCAGATGATTACTCTTAACTGTTGTGAGTTTCTGATAAAAGCCATGCATTACCTTTCATATTCGAATCATTGATAACTAATAGCATTTACCGCGCAGATTACAACCCAACTTTACTTAGTCCGTGCAATGTTCACGATAGACTGAGCCTTTTTAGGAAATGCGACCACGTGATCCACAGCCAGGCGTACCCCAATCCTTTCCCCAATTGCATGATCCTGGTGGCTCTGTACCAAGCAGAGCAGTTCAGTACCATCGTCCAGGCAGAGAGTGTAGAGGTACTCTGCCCCTTGAAAAACCTTATCGACAATTTTCAACTTCAAGTCACCCCGGTCATCATGAATGATGTCGTCGGGTCGCAACAACAGCTCAATTGAATCCCCCACTTGGTGTTGATGCTTGAAATCTGCAGACATGATGCCGAGCACGGAATCGATACGTCCATCCGCCAAAACCCTGCCGGGGATCATCGCGCCCTGCCCGATAAACTCCGCCACGAAACGATCCGCCGGGTTATGGTAGATGTTGTAGCCGCTATCCCATTGACGCAATAGTCCGCTACCCAACACACCGATGATATCGGCCAGTGCGAAGGCCTCCAGTTGATCATGGGTCACCAGGATTGCGGTCACCCCCTCTGTTTTCAAGATATCACGAACCTCTCTGGCCAACTGTTCGCGCAGTTCCACGTCAAGACCGGAAAAGGGTTCATCGAGTAACAGTATCTCAGGCCGAGGCGCCATGGCGCGGATCAAGGCAATGCGCTGCTGCTGACCACCTGAAAGCTGGTGGGGATATTTATCCTCGAGGCCATCGAGCCCCACCAGCGCCAACAACTCTGCAACCCGCTGTCGTTGCGACCTGCGACTGATTCCGCGCAGTCCAAAGGCGACGTTATCCCCCACAGTGAGGTGGGGGTAGAGAGCAAAATCCTGGAACACCATACCGACCCTGCGCTTCTCCGGTGCGAGGGTCTGCCCCGGCTGGGAGACCCGGCGACCCTGTAACAGGATTTCGCCCTGGACCAATGGCTCAAATCCCGCGATAGCACGTAGCAGGCTTGTTTTACCACAACCGCTCGGTCCAAGCAGACAGCCGATAACACCGCTCTCCAACTCGAAGCTGACACTTTCCACCACCACCTGGCGGCCATACTTGACGCTTGCTTGCCTGACTTCAAGTTGATTTGGCATGACGTGTCCGGGTTATAGTTCGACTCAACAGTATTACCGGAAGTATACCCACTGCCACGATCGTCAATGCTGCATAAGAGGCGTCCGCAAGGCGCTCGTCAGAGGCCAGCTCATAGGCCCTGACAGCCAGGGTGTTGTAGTTGAAGGGGCGTAATATCAAGGTAGCGGGAAGCTCTTTCAAGACATCGACAAAGACCAGTAACAGGGCGGTCAGCAAACTCCCTTTGAGCATCGGCATATGCACCCTGCGTACAATCTCACCCGCACCCGAGCCCATCGATCGAGCCACCTCATCCATGGTAGGGCGTATCTTGCCCAATCCCGCCTCGACCGTCTGCAGGGATACCGCCAGAAATCGTACCAGATAGGCAAACACAAGGGCGATCAATGTACCGCTCAAAATCAACCCGGTCGACCAACCGAACTGCTCCCGCATCCAGCTATCGAGGGCATTATCGAAGGCGGCAAACGGGATCATCACACCGATCGCGATTACCGTACCCGGTATGGCATAGCCCATCCCCGCCAGTCTCACCGCAAACCGGGTTGCCCAATGCTTCTGCTGCCGCTTCCCATAGCCCAGCAACAGTGCCAGCATCAGCGCCAGAATAGAAGCTGTGCCAGCCAACATGATGGTGTGACTGATCAGACTCAGAAAACGCCTGTCGAGGATCTCCTCTGCTGTGGTCAATGCCCACCACAAGAGCTGACCGGCCGGCAGTAGGAATCCGAAAAACAGCGCTCCTGAACAGATCAGGAAGGCCATCAATGCTTGTCCGCTACTCAACTGGAAGCGGTTCAATACCTGGTGACGCTGGCTGGTGTGATGATAGCGCGCCTGCTTGCGGGAGAGCCTTTCGAGAATGACCAAGGCAAAGACCACCAGTAGTAACATAGCCGAGAGTTGTGCCGCCGCGGCAGCATTATTCAGGCCGTACCAGGTACGAAATATCCCTGTAGTGAAGGTTGAGACACCGAAGTACTGCACAGTACCGTAATCCGCCAGGGTCTCCATAAGCGCAAGGGAGAGACCCGCTACGATGGCGGGCCTGGCAAGGGGGAGCGCGAGCGTGAAAAAGGTCCGCCAGGGACCGTTACCCAGGGTGCGACTGACATCCAGCACACAGATCGATTGGCCAAGAAAGGCGGCGCGGGAGAGCAGATAGACATAGGGATAGAGAACCAGGGCCAGCATCACTGCAGCACCCTCGATGGAGCGAATCTCCGGAAACCAGTAATCGCCATAACCCCAACCGGTCCACTGCCTAATCATGGTTTGGACCGGCCCGGCAAAATCGAACAGACCGGTATAGGTATAGGCGATGATGTAGGCAGGTATCGCCATCGGCAGTAACAGGGCCCATTCAAACACAGATCGTCCGGGAAACTGGCACATACTGGTAAGCCAGGCCGTGCTGACACCCAACAGCAATACCCCGATAGCGACACCGACCATCAACAACAGGGAGTTGATCACATAGTCCTGTAACACCGTGGCAGCCAGGTGGCGCCAGACTTCACCTGCCGGTTCGAAAAGATAACTGAGCACCACGACCACGGGCAACGCCAACACCAAGGCTAGCGTCAATACTCCCGCACTCCATGGATTCATTTCCAGCCCGCACGATCCATCAGACGTACCGCATCCGGGTTGAGCGGACCCAACTGTGACAGATTGAGCCGGTCCATCTTGAAATCACCCCATCCCTTGAGGAGTTCACTCGCTGCCACATCGTCGCGAACCGGATACTCTCCATTGGACTCCGCATACCAGGCTTGAGAGTCATGATTAAGCAAAAACTCCAGCAGCTTTATTGCATTTTCCCTGTTTTTGGCCGCTTTGGTGAGGGCCGCCCCACTCACATTCACATGTACCCCTCGCCCCTGCTGATTCGGCCAAAAGACCGCCAGCTTCGCTGCTGCATCACGTTGTGCCAGGTCTTTCGAGGTCAACATACCGGCGAGATAGTAGGTATTGGCAATGGCGATATCGCATTGTCCCGCGGCAGCGGCCTTAATCTGATCCCGGTCACCTCCCTTGGGTGGCCGAGCAAACTGATTGACAAAGGTCTTGGCCCAGGTCTCTGTTGCCTCCGCACCATTGACGGCGATCATCGACGCCACCAGGGACTGATTGTAGATATTACTGGATGAACGAATGCAGATCTTATTCTTCCAGGCAGGATCTATCAGTGCTTCATAGGTTGATAGTCTTGCGGGGTCTACTCTCTCTTTGACATAGAGGATGGGGCGGGCGCGCAAAGAGAGCGCATACCAATGACCATCCGGATCGCGAAAACTCTCCGGCACAACGCCCTTCAGCTTCTCAGACTCCACCGCCTGGGTGACACCCGCCGCTTTCGCCCGGTGCAGGCGGCCGGCATCCGTGGTGATCAACAGATCCGCCGGTGTGTTGCGGCCTTCACTCTGCAGACGTTGCAGCAGCGCATCGGCCTTGCCGGTGACCAGGTTGACCTTGATCCCTGTCTCTTCACCGAATCGATCGAGCAGTGGCTTGATCAGATTTTCTTTTCTTGCCGAGTAGAGATTGACGACTTCCTCAGCCAGGGTTAGCGAAGGTGCTATGAAAGCCAACAGCAGACCCAGCGTAATGGATTTTGATATGGACAACACAATATCCTCCGTATCATGGTTATATATATAGCACGGTCAATAATTCAAATGATAACGATTATTATTAAGATTTGCAAAATCTATTGGCACCGGTTTTGTCCAGACAGTCCACGATCACCCTATGCGATAGATTTTATTAGGATATTTCATGAAAGAACGAAACAAGCGACATGGCATTACCCTGGTCCTCACCGGTGAAGGCAAGGGCAAATCATCCAGCGCCCTGGGCACGGCATTCAGGGCAGCGGGCTGGAATATGCAGGTCTTGGTAATTCAATTCATCAAAGGCAAGTGGAAGACCGGTGAACAACAAGCCGCCTCCCGCTTTGAGAACATCGAGTGGCATGCCCTGGGAGATGGATTCACCTGGGATACCAACGATCCCGCACAGGATCAGCG
>JASFJX010000085.1:0-9463 GCA_050119385.1 Candidatus Thiodiazotropha sp.
GCAGGCCAGTTGTTCCTGCTAATGGACTTGGGTCAGGCGAGAATAACTTGCGCATCAAAGCAATATCATCTGTATTTTTCAGTAAAAGGATGTGTCACGGCTCAATCGAGCGACATATCCTTTTTTGTTTAGTCTATTTATAAACAATATTTTCAAGGTTCTCGTTTGCAAAGGCATCAGAATTTGTTAAATGACCGTCAAATGGACCTACTTTATTAACGTATAGACCTTGTTTAAATACTATTTGAAGGCCGTGCTCTTGCGCCCAATCACATGAACATACCAGAGATATATAAATATCTTCATCTCCATAAGTGCTTCGAGTTACTACCGGAGTGTCGCCGAATTGAATATGCCGCCATACATCTTCAGGCTTTTCTATCTCTACGTATGACTCACTGCCTGGTTCTAATTGAATGGATATGTCTTTATAGTATTGATAAATATAACTTTCGTATTTATTTAGTATCTTTTCATCAAGCGATAGAAAATTGTTAATCGCTTGATCAAACTCTTCCTTAATATCGTCATCTTCATACCCTACCAGGATGAACTCGAATTGTTCACCGCCTAAAGCCCTGACAGAGACAGGCTTACTTCTCAGCCAATCATCAAATACATCTTTCTCCAGTTCCCCGAGTAATGGAATTACAATCATCTTTTTCATTTCCTTAAAGTGTATAACGTTGCCATTATTTGCTTACAAGCTAGAGCGAGGTAGCTGTTTGGCGCTCCCACTGTCAGGCTTTGTTAAATGCCCTCTGCAAAACTATGTGACGTTATGCGATCTGGTATCTTGTTTTATGGCTCTCAGGCCGATATATCTATAACTAGTGCTCGTCAAAAAATGAGGGCTTCTTTTATACCCCTCGGCACCAAACGGTTGTCTTTCTCCGACGCCCTATCAGCACATCCCTGTGCTGACGGGGCTCCCTTTGGGCCGCGCCACAAGCGCCATTGGCGGTGTTTGCTCGCTTGAATTAGCGACGGCTAGTCCTACGCTCGCATGCCTTGCTAATGGCGCTTGTGGTGCGGCTGAGAGTTACCGAATTTACCGAGCGGCCCACTAGGATTATCCACTCACCTTCTTAATGTACTTTAATGCCATAAAACACAAAATCGATATTTATCGGTTTATACTTATGCTCGAAATTATAAAATATTCTCCTGGCTTTTTTGTAACAGAAAGGTGGAATAGTTCACCTGGAATTTCCTATGATATTATCTGGGTCGTGAATCCGTCAGCTTTGTGTGCTTATACCCTTCATGGATTTGCACTTATCGAAAAAGTTCAAAATATAGGGTTTTGTATTTTATATTTATAGTATTGGTAGGCCCATGTTTTAGTAATTAGCCTTCTTTTTAGCGATAAATGTCCGTTTCATGGTTGGTTATTCAATTCTAGGAAAGGCTGGAAGAGCGCGTGGCTCAGTGAAACCTGGTTAATACATAATAATAAAAACTCTAATATAGAACCGACTATCCTTTTAAAGGCATATTTTTCCTGGTGAAATTACAAAATTGTCTTTTTGTGCCAATTGGATAGCTTATTTCAATTGGCAGTACCATGATCATATGGCCATTCAAGATTCAATTATGACATCTTATAAAACATCGCAATTATCAATAATGAGACCTGGGTCTCGTTATTAATTATTATGTTATATATAGGGTTTGCGCTCTTTTGTATCGGTGCTGCATTAGATATTGCTTCAGCTAATAAATATACTCATTTGTCTTCTAAATCTAATTTCTGTAACAGGGGTCAAGCATAGTAAGATTCATTGTTAGGCCTGATTTAGATCAATGGAAGATAAACATCAGTAATCATTTCATGCTCTTTCACATTCGGACCAACATTTACGTAGTGGAAGAATACAGGGAAATCACGGAGTTTCTCTCCACTTGTAGGTAACCATTTTTCATGAAGGTAAGCTGCAGCCGTAACATTGTTGCGTGACCCGATGTGGCGAGCGACCGCGCAACGACCTGCCGGAATCACTTGTTTTATCACTCCCTGTGGGTTAGGTGAAACTTCACGCTCTACAGAAATACAAAGATCAACTCAATATTCGTCAGCAGGGGTGGTTGCCGGATTGTTGTAATGAATACCGTAGCTTTGATGTTTATCAGACAGAAAATTGTTTTCAATTCGCCAGGCAATCAGCTTTTCTACAGACTCATGTTCAAGTGCCGGTGATCCGCGATGCTCTATTGCAGCTACTTTAGTTTCGGGGAAACTTATAATTTTTACTTTCATTATTCCATGCTCTGCAATTATTTGTGGTCTAACGAACAAGCGTGTGCCACGAAAACCGCATAGCGGTTATTGGCCGGAAGGATCGCAATTCATTATCATGAAGCATTAGGATTTTGCGTGAAGCTGATATGACAGTGGGTTTTGGCAGGTAGTAATTTTTGATGGTTTCGGTAGATGGGGTTTTCGGCCGGGAAGTGCTCAAGGATAACTGCCGTGTAACGATCAAAAGGGTTCTCAATCTGTGCAATCTGTTTTCGTGTTGCGCTATTGAGGTCGAGGCAGTTGAGCCGTACGGTAAAGGGTACCGGGTAATCAGTGCCGAAGAGGATCTTATCATGCACCTGTTTTTGTTCTGACAGGTGGCGTAGGGCCCTGGCGCGGAGTGGTACAAGGATTGCTGAGATATCGGCATAGAGATTTTGATACTGGGTCAGCATCTCGAGCAATCTGAAATAGTCGCGATCGAAATAGCGGGGTTGTTTGCTCAGGTTTCGCCAGGCCAACAGCTTGTGTTCGAATCGACCCAAACCCATGTGGGCGGCGATCACCGTCACCCCGGTTGCCAATGGGAGTTCCAGCATCTCCACACGCTCGTAGCTTGAATGGGTGTGTATGGTGTATTCACTACCGATATGCACGATCAGTGGTAGATTGTGCTGCTTGAGTTTTTCGTAATAGGGGATCAGGCGTTCGCTGTTGAGATCTAATCCCCAGTAGTTTTGTAGAAACTTGGCGCCGCAGCATCCACGCGCCACAAATTCGTCGATCAGGTCGAGGGCATTGGGTCGTCGTGGGTTGACCGACAGGAATGGGATGAACTGATCGGGATAGCGGGCGGCAACAGCCAGTACGTCTTCGTTCATGGCGCACACGGTCTTGTCACGATCGATTTCTCTGCCATGTTCATCGAAACGGGCATCGACACCGAACAGGCAGGTCTTTTCCACGTAGACGGATTCTCTGACAGCTCGTGCCATGGTTTCGATGTAGGTCTGATAGGGTTGCTTTTTCAGGCTGCGCGGATTGGCACCAAGGCTAGGTGCAAAAAAATAGACAGCCACCTTGTCATAGGGACGATCGAAGGTGACTTCCGGACTGAGAAGATGGGTGTGAATATCGATGGTACGCATTTTGTCAGCCTATCTCGACAGCCGATCAATGACCAGGTTTCGATGATGGGGCAGGACAGGCCCTGTGCCACGACTCAATCGCAAATCGTATCTGAACGACGCTACCGGCACGATCATCGTGTTCCCGGCTGAAACATTCGGGAGTCCTATTGCCAGATTTCGATATATAAAGCGATTATATATGTTATATCTCGACAAAAATAGCGATAAAATTGCGTATTCAAGATTAAATCGTCAATTATAGAGATAAAAATATAAAAAAATGGTTGGTATTCGCTATAATTTACGATATTGGCACCAAAAAAATTGGTTAAATCGTAATTTATGGCGAATGAGAAGATAGCAGACCTGGTCTCGGATGAGGCGATCCTGGCTGAGGTAGGTCAGCGAATCCTGCAGCGCCGTCTCGAATTGCAGATGACTCAGGCGCTGTTGGCTGAGCAGGCAGGTGTCGCCAAGCGTACTGTAGAGCGGATCGAGGCTGGAGCATCGGCGCAGATGTCCAGTATGATTCGCTTACTGCGTGTGTTGGGGCTGTTGCCCGGATTGGATCAGCTTTTTCCGCAACAGGCTCAGCGGCCGATGGATCTATTAAAGCGTAAGGGTAAGCAACGTAAACGTGCATCCACACCTCGCACCAAGGCTGATAAGAATAAGCCCTGGCGTTGGGGTGATGAGTCGTGATGACACTAGCCGAGGTCCGCCTCTGGGGACGTACTATAGGCGCGGTTTCACTCGCGGATGGCGAGAAAACGGCACTTTTTGAGTTCGATCCGGCCTTTGTTAACAGTGGCATCGAGGTTGCTCCGATTATGATGCCGCTGTCGAGTCGTATCTACAGCTTTCCCCAACTCCCCCAAACGACATTCCACGGCCTTCCCGGGTTGTTGGCGGATTCATTACCGGACAGGTTCGGTAATCTGTTGATCGATGCATGGCTGGCCTCTCAGGGAAGGCCAAGTCATAGTTTTAATGCAGTGGAGCGCCTCTGTTACACGGGGCGGCGAGGCATGGGCGCACTTGAGT
The DNA here is from genome assembly GCA_050119385.1 of Candidatus Thiodiazotropha sp. Taxonomy (GTDB): domain Bacteria; phylum Pseudomonadota; class Gammaproteobacteria; order Chromatiales; family Chromatiaceae; genus Thiodiazotropha. The sequence goes on from JASFJX010000085.1 coordinate 4,417, forward strand.
ATGCACCGGTGACAGGTCCTCGTGCCCGACATGCTAACCGCATAGCAATAGACAAGCTGGTTGAGTTGGCGTCCCAGGTTTTGAGTCAACGACAGGGGTTACAGTACACATTGTCGGATGCTGAAAGAGGAGAGGCGCTGAGTGATATTCTGCGTGTCGGCACCTCTGCCGGCGGGGCGCGGGCGAAGGCGGTTATTGCCTGGAATCCTGCTACCGACGAGGTGCGTTCCGGTCAGGTCGCGGCTGGTGAGGGGTTCGAATATTGGTTGTTGAAGTTTGACGGGGTCAGCGGTAATCGGGATAAAGAGCTGGAGGATCCCCGGGGCTATGGTGCCGTTGAATACGCCTACTACTTGATGGCAAGGGCCTGCGGTATCGATATCAATGACTCGCGGCTGTTTGAAGAGGGTGGTCGGCGTCACTTCATGACCAAGCGATTTGACCGTCTGCAGGGGGGGGAGAAGCTGCATATGCAATCGTTATGTGCCATGGCCCATTACGATTTCAACAGTGCTGGCGCCTACAGTTATGAGCAGGCGTTGATGGTGATCAGGCAACTGGGGCTGCCCATGCAGGCCGTGGAGCAGCAGTTTCGCCGTATGGCATTCAATATTATCGGCCGCAATCAGGACGACCATGTGAAGAATATCGCTTTTTTGATGGACAGATCCGGTGCCTGGTCTCTGTCTCCTGCTTTCGATATGACCTATAGCTACAATCCTGACGGGCTATGGACAGCAACACATCAGATGAGCCTCAACGGCAAACGAGAGGGATTCACCCTGGACGACTTCAAGGCTTGTGCCAGGTCGGCCTCGATGAAGCGGGGCAGGGCGGAGACAATTGTCGCAGAGGTGCTGAATGCTATGATGAGCTGGCGCGAATTTGCCGAACAGGCGGGCGTGTCGGAACTGATGCAAAGACAGATTCAAGATAGACTGCGACTGAATCTCCAGTGATTGGCATCGTGTGACGATCCAGGCGTGACCGGGCTAACTATCAGAGATCCCCTGGTGATCTGTTTGCACTAAAGCCAGATGGTTATCTGCCGCTATCGCCTTATATATTCCTAATCTTATTGATACGACATATTTGGTGTCGGGTTAATAAGAGTGTCCTGATCAACAGCTTCACTGGATCAAGTAGAACAAGGCCGTCTCTTACAATTCTTTAATGCTCACGAAGCAGTTGTGAATGGTGTAAAGAAGGTCATCTGCTCATTGTGTGGTCTATGTGTGACGCTGTTTCAAGTGTGATTGATACAAGTTCAAAAATCAGTTATTGGCTGCTGTTTTTTGCTCTGCTGTTGCTATACACGGACGCCGTAGCGCAGGGAGCAGGTAGAGCCGTAGAGCTGGAACCGGTGGTATTACAGCTGAAATGGAAGCATCAGTTCCAATTCGCCGGTTACTATGCGGCACTCGAAAAGGGTTTCTATCGACAGGCTGGACTCGATGTTCGGATACGAGAACACAGGGGGAAGGGTTCACCCATCGAGGTTTTATTGCATGATGAAGCGCAGTTTGTCGTATCCGGCGCGGATGCCGTAATCAAGCGTGCCCAGGGGTATCCTGTCGTTGCTCTGGCGGCAATCTATCAGCATAGCCCCTATGCCCTCTTGGTGAGAGCCGACTCGGATATTCACAACATCGCCGACCTGGCAGGCAAACGCATCATGTTAGGCAGCGGACAACAGGATGCAGCCTTGCTCGCAATGATGCAGAGGGGGGGATTGAAATCAGGGGATTTTATACGACTCGAGACCAATTTCGATGCCAAGTCACTATTAAGAGGCGAAACAGATGCCTTCAATGCCTATGTCACTGATCAGGGCTATCTGTTGCAGCAGAAGGGTGTTGAACCTCGCTATATCATGCCGCAGGATTATGGCATCGACTTTTATGGCGATGTGCTGTTGACGACCGAGTCGATGCTGGATGCACAGCCTCAACTTGTGGATGCGTTTCGCGTTGCCACACTGAAGGGGTGGTCTTATGCCTTGAGCCATGTTGAGGAGATGGTTGAACTGATACTCCGCGAATACAATACCCAGGGGATGTCACGTGGTCACCTGTTGTACGAAGCGGCAGTGTCAAGAGAGCTGATCAAGCCGCTGTTTGTGGAAATCGGTTATATGAATCCGGAGCGATGGGAACATATCAAATCCATCTTCCAGGGGCTTGGATTGATTGGTCCCAATAGCCATATCGATGGCATGCTGTATGGGGAGTATCAGCATCTGCACCGCTGGCTGGAGTGGTTGATCAGGAACTTCCTGCTCATTCTGTTTTCTGTTGTCGCCATTATGGTATTGTCGCTGTTGGCCGTCATCATGCACATGCGCCGATTGGTTCGGATCAAGGCCCGTGCGCTGATTGAGAGCGCCCGCCACTACCGGACGGTATTCGATGCCGCACCGGAGGGAATGTGGCTGGCCGATCCCTTACATAAAACGCTGGATGTCAACATACGTCTGGCGTCACTGTTGGGGTATAGCAAGGATGAGATGCTGGGCAAGGCGCCGCTTGAGTTTGTGGATGATGCCAATAGAGCGATCTTGATAGAACAGGAATCAAAAATCGCTATAACCGAGCGCCGCAATTATGAGATTGAGCTGCAACATAAGGATGGGTATAACATACCGACCCGTTTCAGCGCGGTGACCCTAAGGGGCAAAGACGGAAGCGTAAAGGCATCAATCGCCTTTGTGGAGGACATTACCGAGCGTAAACGTATGGAGGCGGAACTGCGTAGCAGTGAGCAGAACCTTCGTCGGCTTATCGATGCGGAACCCGCCTGTGTCAGTACCCTCGATAAACGTGGCGAACTGCTCAGTATCAACCCGGCCGGGTTAGAGATGTTCGGGGCCGAAGACATGGCACAGTTATCAGAGGTGTCACTTAATGAGCTGGTTGACGCCCCCTATATTGAAGCATTCAATACATTGAACAGGCGGGTGTTCAGTGGTCGAAGAGGTGTCCTGACATTCAGTATTACCGGGCTCAAAGGCAGCAAGGCGTGGCTGGAAACCCATGCGGTTCCGATAACGGATGCGCATGGCAATGTGGTCCAGCATCTGGCATTGATCCATGATGTGACCGATCGCCTGCGTATGGAACAACAGGTAATGGCGGAGAGGGAGTTTCTACAGAGTGTCATCGATAACATCGGTGATTCGGTTATGGTTATCGACAGGGATATGCAGATACAGCTGATGAATCAGAGTGTGGAGTTGCATCTCAAGGAGTTTCAGGTCGATCCTCGCAAGATAACCCACTATTTCGACCTTCCCTTTATATCGGCGTGTTCCGGAGATTATCGGATCCAGGATTGCCCTGTGCACCGGGTATTGCAGGGGGGTAAGCAGGCTACCGCGATCTTGAGCAGGCCCGAATCGAAGGAGCCTGCGTTATTTAGAAAGGTCGAAGTGGTTGCCTCGCCCCTGTTCAACCCCGACGGTAGCCTACGCGCAGTCATTGAAGTGGCCAGGGATATTACCGAACACCTGGATCTACTTGAAGAGGTCAAGCAGCAAAAGGACCATCTGCAGCATATTGCCCATCACGATTCCCTAACCAATTTGCCTAACCGGTCACTTTTTCTATCAAGTCTTAGGCAGGCGGTCAGTAAATCGAAGCGTAGCGGCAAGCAGATGGCGGTGCTGTTTGTCGATCTGGACAGGTTCAAAGAGATCAACGACAGCCTTGGCCATGCCTTTGGCGACAGGGTTTTGAAAGTGGTGGCCGAGCGCTTCAAAAAGAGCGTGCGTGTTGACGATACCATTGCTCGTCTCGGCGGTGACGAATTCACATTCATACTTGAGGATTTGAATAAACCGCAATTTGCGGCGAAGATGGCGCAGCATATCATTCGTTCCCTTGAGCTGCCGATCGAGATCGATCACCATCAACTGTTTATCACCGCCAGTGTCGGCATCAGTGTCTATCCCCAGGATGGCAAGAGTGCCGAAACCATGCTCAGAAATGCGGATGCCGCCATGTATAAGGCCAAGGAGGAGGGGAAAAATACCTTTCAGTACTATACGCAGGACATGACGGAGCAGGCCTTCGAGCGGATCTTTCTTGAAGCCAGTCTGCGCCATGCCTTGGGCAGGGATGAATTGGCCGTCTACTATCAGCCCCAGGTCGATATCCTGAGCGGGAATATTATCGGTGTTGAGGCGCTGGTCCGTTGGATACATCCGGAGATGGGTATTGTCTTGCCCTCCCGTTTCATCTCCTTGGCTGAGGATACCGGGCTGATCATATCTCTGGGTGAGCATGTGATGCGCATCGCCTGCGAACAGATGGTGCAGTGGGACAGGCAGGGTATACGTCCGGGACGCTTGGCGATCAATCTTTCGGGTAAGCAAGTGAACAGCAGGACGTTGTTGAGATCGCTGGAAAGCATACTTAGCGAGACCGGTTGTCATCCCGAGTGGTTGGAATTTGAGGTGACCGAGGGTTTTCTGATGCGCGATCCGGAGAAGTCGGTCTCGATTCTGCAGCAGGTTAGAAATTTGGGGATCGAACTCTCCGTCGACGATTTCGGCACAGGTTACTCATCACTGGCTTACCTGAAAAGGTTCCCCTTGACGCGCTTGAAAATCGATCGGTCATTTATCAAGGATGTGCCGAACGATCAGGATGATATTGCCATCACTCGAGCAGTTATTGCCCTTGGCAACAGTCTCAACCTTCAGGTCTTGGCTGAGGGGGTTGAGAACGAGGAGCAGAAACTATTTCTACTCAACGAGGGTTGTTGTGAGGCGCAAGGTTACTACTATTGTCACCCGCTGAATTTAGATAAGATGACGGGACTGCTGGGGAGAAGCCTGCTGTTACCAAATGAACAGGTCGGACATTAACCCGCGTGAAACATGCGGGTTAAAGCAGATCGAGCAGTTGATCTATTTTTTTTTAAAACCAAGCTGATAATCTTTCACACCCCCGTATTCGGGATTGTAGCCATTTAGATGGCTGGCAGCCTATGTTCTAGAACGGTCATATCTATAGATGTGGCCGCATAACGCGTTGAATGTAAATGA
>JASFJX010000086.1:0-9422 GCA_050119385.1 Candidatus Thiodiazotropha sp.
TTGCTTGATGAGCTGGAGAATGCGGCCCTTAAACATGACAAGGAACGAATCAGGGCCATCGGTTTGGCCTATTTCGCACTCAATCTAGCATGCCCGTTCCTACACAACCAATCCTGCTCGATACATCCGCATCGGCCATTGAGCTGCCGTGAATTCCTGGTCGTATCAGATCCCGCCTATTGCGCCAAGCCCGATCCGGCAGTGGTGGAAAACGTCGCCTTGCCTAAAAGAGTCTCACCGATTCTTTATGATATGTGCAGCAAGGATCCTTGCAGCAATCTAGGTTTCATACCCCTGGTTCAGTTACTGGCAAATGCAGCGTCTATACAGACCGATCAACCGGAGCCTGCACCCGCCATCGACTGGGTGAACCGCTTTCTAGCAGGCTTGACAAAAAGTTAATTACTCAAGTTTCGGAGTTCAAATCGCGATCCGGACTCCGCCGCTTGCGTGGATCCGGCTGTCTGGGAAAGCGTCGGCCGCAGGGACGCGGCCGTCGAGCGCCCAGGGATGGGTTCATAGCGTCTTTCCCAGACAGCCGGATACACGCAAGCGGCCCCAGATAGCACTCCGAACTCCGAAACTTGAGTTAATTAGCGCCTATACAGAAACCACATGGACGTTGGTAGGCGCCTGATGGTTGTCTTTCGTAGAAGCGGCAGGGATGCCGTGCAAGCCCCGTCAGCACAAGGATGTGCTGTTGGGGCGTCGGAGAAAGATAACCGTCAGGCGCCTATGGTTAGGTAAGAAATCGTTATTTCTGGACGGGCACTAATTAGAACAGAAATACTCCACTTAAAACTCCATGCGCAGCCCCGCACTAATGGTATGGGCACTCCACTCGCTATGGGCAAGAATCGTCCCATAATCGATGAAGCCAACCATACCGTTCGGGAATTGAGCCGATGTGCCAAAACGCAGCCGCAGGTAGTCACGATCGGGGTCGTCGGTCTCAATCTCAATCCCCAAGCCGGCAGAATCATCGTCAAAATATGCGGTAATGACCTGGGAATCATCCTCAAATTCGTGTAACCAGTCGAGCCTGGCATAGGGGATAAGGACTCCCCAATCGGCACTGTGCGTGTAGGATACCCTGCCGCCCAGGTTGAGCGTCAGCCAGCGTTGATCGGTTCCTTCCACACGGGTCGCCCAACCACCACCGTCCGCCGTGGGGTCGGAAACCTCTTCGGTAAACCCGTCAACGTCGGATTTCACATACTCCAGGTCGGCACGTGGCCCAAAGGACCAGGCATCTCGATTGAAGTCGTAGCCCGAACCGACGAACAGGCTGATCATGTCGCCATCATAGTCGGCCTTGAGTGTCTGGTTGACATCCGCACCCGGGTCACCGTCTAGGGTATACACAATCCTGCGTTTTTGGTCGAAATCATTCGAGCCGAAGGTGGCGGAGAAATCGACAAAATAGTTCTGCGGACTGTAGTAGGTGCCGAACACGCTTATACTGAGCCCCTCGGTATCCATATCACCGACATCGTTTTTCAGTTCGGCTTCGGTATCGATGAAACCGACCGCACCACCGAGGATAAACTGGTCGGTGATCCGGTAATCGGCACCGATGGTGATACCGACGGTATCGAAATCGAGGCCGGATTCGAGGTCTGTCTCATCCCTTTCACCGGTAGAGATATCACCGGTCACAAAAACCCCCAGTCTTGAAGCCAGTAGTTGATTATCGTCACTGGCGCCCCCCCCGCGATGCCCAGTCTCCTGGTAAGCCTTGACGAGCATCTCAATGGGCAGATTCTGATCATCGATCTGCAGGTCAAGCCCCCTGAATGAGAGCCCTCTGGCACCGGCGCGCAGGGCGGCGATACGTGTCCCCAGGTTGCGTATCTGGGCTTCACTACCTTGACGGGTTGTGGTATTCGCCTTGGTCGCCGCTTCGGGATTGACCTGAGACAGCGCCAGTTCGGTGTTGGGGTCGTCATTCGATGCCGCATCGACCACAGCATCACAATCCTTCTGTAGTCGTTCACCGAGTCTACCGCTGGTGCAAGCCTCTGCGATAACGTCGACCATTGAGAGAATGCTAGGATTCTCTCCGGCATAAGGCTGGAGAAGATCTGCCACCCTGTCACTGGCCGGTACGGGATCTTCAGCACTCCCCGAGAGCGCGATAGTGAATACACCATCACTGGTGTCGATGTTCAGGGCGCCGCTCGCATCACCTGAGGATTGCGGTGTAAACACTACCTCGATATCACAGCTACTGCCTGCAGCGATCTCCGTTCCACAATCATTGCTCTGGCTGAAGTCGCCCTCGGTGGTGATCGAATTGACCGTCAGTGGCGCAGTGCCCTCATTCGTCAGGGTCACTACCTGGGATTCACTCGAGCTATCAACCGTCGAATCAGGGAATGACAAGCTTGTATCAGAAACAACGAGATCAGGTGCTATACCTGTGGCACTGAGAGATGTGCTGTCATCAAGTGATCCTTGAGGTGCCGTTGCGTCAACTGTCAATGATCCTGAGACTGTCCCTGTCGTTGTGGGTGTCACGCTAACCGTAATCGAACAACTGCCGCTTGCACTGAGAGTTGAGGGGCAATTGTTTGTTTGAGAGAAAGGCGCCGTTGTATCAATGTTATTGATTGTTACCGCTGCATTGCCTGAATTGCTAAGAGTCAATGACACAGTATTAGTGGTGCCCACGGGAATCGAGCCAAAATCATAAGTACTGGGGGAGAGAGACAGTCTGCCAAACTGATCAGATTCGCCAGTACCCGTGAGTGTTACTGTTTCTGTAAACTCTATGCCAGTATCAGAACCTGCGAAGCTTAATGTACCGTTACTCGTGCCAGCGCTCTGGGGAGAAAACACCACATCGACGGTGCAAGATTCACCCTCAGATAAAGAGAGGTCGTCATCGATCATCGGGCAATTGTTGGTAATACTATAAGCGCCACTGACCATTATCGAATTAAATGTAATCGAGCCCGATGTATTGTCGTTGCTGAAAGTAACAGTCGTGCTTTCGCTGCTACTGCCAACCGTAACAGTGCCGAAATCGATTGAGGTTTGTGAAACAGTGTATATTGCGAAGGCACTCACAGAGTTGAGCGCGAGCAGAAGGGCGGATAAATAAAATAATGATTTCGATATCAGCCTGGATGGTTGAGTCGTCTTCCTGCCTTGCACCATCGTCTATACTCCCTTTTTTTGTGCTGCATAATTTTTCTGATCAACAGAGCGATTGAATATACCTGCTAGATTGTCTAGGCGCCTGATTGGTATTGGCTCGGCTTCTTTATTAATGCAAAGGTATCAAAGCCGTCAGCTGTATACTTCAATCAGATTACAGAACGCCGTTTAGTTCACTAAATAAAATCGCGTTTTCTATGTTCCAATCATGCCATGGTGAAATCGATAAGAAAACACAATTTTTACGGCCCGCTAATGCCACGGCGAGGGGGGTATCGAAAAACATGGCATTGCAGTCAGCTCAAGAGTTGATCAACCCTGTGGTATAAAGAAGAACTCGCCTGCTTCATGTCCCCCATGTTTGATCGGTGCATACTCAGGAATCTGGTCGATACCAAATTTCGATGCTGTCTGCTGCACCTCTTTCGCAAGATTCCGGAACAGTTTATAGGCCTCAAGAATAGAATCATTTTCAGCCAAAGTCCTGAGGAAAGATTTGGCGAACACCGAGTGTTGTCCACCCCCCTGGTCTAGTACAGGTTTGAGTCCCCCGGAGGTCAAAACGGTACGCGAGCGGGTCCTCGCCATCACCTTCAGCCACCTGGTTCTAATCTCATCGGACATTCCAGACTCCAATCGAGCCATGGATGAGCGAGTGAGAGAGCCGGAATAACAGGAGTCGGCGACCACCAGAATATGTTTTGCCGACATTGCGTTCAGAATATCTGTGATCGCGATGTTCGATATCCAGTTGGCGGTGCTGTTGGGTTCTGCATCTACCGGCAACCAATAACCACGTAAATTGACTCTGTCAAGTTCACCGTGCCCCGCGTAATAGATAAGCAGATTGTCATTATCAGTCAGGGTTTCACGCAGATTGTTGAGTGTCGAAAGCATGTCATAACGTGTGGCGTCGATCAGCGTAGTGGTTTTAAATCCATACTTTGAGCTTAGCAGTTCAGCTGTCTCTCTCGCATCGACACTGGCACTGAGCAGGTTGGGAAAGTGGCTGTATCGATTGTTACCGATGACTAGCGCATAGTAATTACCGAAGTCCACCTCACCGGCGATACGCCTGGTTGTTTCACGGGAATCACTGCTTGCTTTGAGTTGATCCTCTGCGCTCGATGCATAGCGCAACTTCGGAATCAGCACAAATTCCAGGCTGGTGTGTTGCCCCTTTTTATCCACCGCGACCATTTTCACTGGGGTCTGTTCATCTTCGACTTTGACGTTAGTTGAAAAGACACCAAATTTGTCGGGTGATTCGCTTTTGTCGTTCACTGTAAAAGAAAGCAGCCCGGCTGGCGCCACAACACGCCCTGTTATTTTCCGCTGCTTTGCTACTGAACGTAGACGCACACTTGGAATGCCGCGGGTCAGGGCAACCGGTGGATCGATAATTTCAATGGTCGGCCCAGATACCAGATTGGCCTGTTCAGTGGTGCGCAGGTCGGCCAATTGAGTTCGGTAACGTAACGCCTCTGCCTGATAACGGTCGATCTTGATCTGCTGTTGCTGAATCTGATCGAGATACTCTTGTTCGGATTTACGCAGCTGAATGACTTCAGCTTCCTTGCGTGCGGCGGCTGTCTTGGTGGCAACAAGCTCCTTTTGTGTCTTCTGCAGCAACGACTGTTGACGCGCAAGGTCAGGGTTTATTTTCGCCAGTTGTGTTTGATTGGCATCGAGCTGCTGTTGTGTCTCCTGGAGCTTTTTACGTAACTCGGCAATCTGGCGTCCCTGTTTGGCCACATCCCCCTGCATACTTGTTTGCTGATTGATCTTCTCCTGTTCCAATGCTTGCAAACGCTGCTGGTATTGGATCAGCTCTTCTCTGAGCTTAGTGGTGGCCAGGCCTTGTTGTCCCATAGCGCTTTCGCGATTTTTAAGATCTTGTTGTAAACGTATAACCGTTTGTTCGAGGGTGATGCTTTTGTTGGTCGCCTCGTTCAATGATTTTTGCGCCAGTTCCAATTGTCTTCGCTGTTCTGCAAGCACCGGTTTGTTCTTGTCGATTTTTGCAGCTGTCAGGTCCAGTTGTGATTGTGTCTGATCCAGTTTCTGTTTAAGCTGGCTGGCTTGGCTAGTCTGGACCTTCAACGCTGCCTCTAATCGGGTTTTCTCCTGGGCCGAAAGACGTAATGCCTCATTCATCTTGGTTTGTTGAGTGGAGAGAGACGACTCCAAATCCACAATCTTGCGTTGTTGGGTAAGGACCGCCTTTTCCTGTTCTGCCAGTTGCTTCTGAAGTGCTGTGAGCGCTTCGTCCTGGGTCGCTTTGGATAGTTTCTCTTTCCGGCTCAACTCTGAACGCAGCATCAACAACTCAGACTCGGTGGTGGCCAGCGCTGCCTTCTTGTTTAGTAGCTGTTGGTTTGTCTCATCGAGTTTTCGTCGAAGTGACGCCGCCATTTTTTTCTGTTGTTCAGTTTCCGATTGAGACTGTTCAAGTGCGCTATCCATCTGTGAACGCTGTTCAGTCAGTGCTTTTTCCAGGGCGGCAATCTGGGTACGTTGCTGCTGGGCCTGGTTTTCACTCGTAGCCAGCTCCGATTTCAGTTGTACCACATCCTGAACGCTCACCGTCAAAGCAGGGGAGGTCATCAGCGCGGATGGTTGTATCCCCGCTTCGGCCCTCAGTTTCTGCAGGTGCTTCTCAGCCTTTGCCAGTTTCACTCTTTCAGACTTTAACTGTGTGCTGGTGCTCTTGAGCTGATTGCGCAACTGCCGGGCTTCAGCTTTTTGCTGTTGTCTCTCCTGTTTCAGCAAACGCAACTCTTTGCGTTCTGCCTTGGAGATCTCCACCGCAGAAGAAAACTGTAAATTGTCATCCTCAAGACCGGAGGCTTTGCGATACCAATTGAGTGCCTGAGCCAGATCTTTCTTCACGCCAAAGCCTTTTTCATAGAGAAAACCCAGGTTGATTCGCGCCCTGGAGTTACCCTGATCTGCCGCTTTCAGGTACCAGGCGGAAGCGGTGGCGTAATCGGGCTCGATACCGAGTCCTTTTTCATATATTTCACCAACATAGTTCTGCGCCACAGGGTCGCCTTCTTTAGCTTGAGGTAACCAGACTTGCAGGGAGGTTCGGTAATCGGCCCGGTCATAGGCCACATATTCGCCGCCGCGAATTTCGCACTCTGAGGCAGTGGTCTTGACCGGTCGTCTAGGGGAGAGATAGGTCAAGTTCGCACCGAGTTTGCGCACCTGGCCCGGGAGCAGGCAGTCCACGATCAGAAATTTATCCGGATTGCCGCTAACCGGCGCTGCCGCATCATCACTAACCTGCTTGGTCTCCTGGGTTTGACAGCCTGAAAGTGCCAGCAAGCCAGACAGCAGGGCAGTGACGATCAGTGGGACGGCATTGATGTTGGGTATTTTCTTGTGTAAACGACGATGTAACATGGTATATCCAAAACCTAATAATTTTGCTTCACGGTTAAGAATAGACAATTCAAATCACTCTGGTAATAGTTGCACCCCTAATCTATGACATATTCACAAATTTGCTGCGTCGCAGCATTCTTGCTGTTAGCTGCCTGTTCCACACCCAGTCAGCGATTTGACCGAATGGCTCAGGAACAGGGATTTCTTAAAACAGAGGTAGAGGGGGGCGGTTTCTCCCATGCCATTTTTCACAATGGAAAACTGGGTAGCGCAACGACCCTGCATGTCTACCTGGGAGGAGACGGCACCCCCTGGATTGGTGGATTTATCATTGCCAGTGATCCCACACCGAGAAAACCTGTTGTCTTGAAATTAATGGCAATGGATGAATCACCGAGCCTCGTTCTCGGCCGTCCTTGTTACCATGGATATTCAAAACAACAGCCCTGTATGTCCGATTACTGGACATCAGGACGCTACGCTGAAGAAGTGATCGACAGTATGGCCAAAGCGCTAAGAAAGTTGATGCGTGACTATGGCCACACTGAGCTCCACCTGATAGGGTTTAGCGGGGGAGGCAGCCTGGCCATGCTGATGGCTGAGAGACTCCCTGAGACCCAGAGCATCGTTACCGTTGCGGCTAACCTGGATATTGAAACCTGGGCCGAGTTCCACGGCTACGATCCTTTGGATGATTCACAGAATCCTCAATCGATGTCACCATTACCAGCGACAATTCGTCAATACCACCTGGCCGGGGGCAGAGACAGAAACGTACCGCCCAATATTATTCGTGATGCTTTGAGCAATCAGCCTGATAGCCAGTTCATACTGTTCAAGGAGTTCACCCATGGCTGCTGTTGGGGAGAGATCTGGCGAAAGGTGTTGGCCTGTGTTGATGAGCAGTGCGTATGGAGGGGGCTTTAACCGGCGAGATCATAGCATTCCCAGATGAAACATTCGGGTTAAGGGGTATCGGGAAAATCTTGTTGTAACTTGATCAATCCCTGATGGTTGGGCAGGACATCAAGTCCCTTTTCCAGCAGCGATTTTCCCTGCCGCACCTGATTCGACTCAATCATACCTCTGATCTGCTCTTCGAGAATATCGCCAATCTGCTGCAGGCCTTGGGTTGCCTGCTTGTTGTGTTGATGCATACTCAATATCTGCTGATAGGCATCATAGGCGCTGCTGCCTGGTGGTTCCAGCAAGCGACCGACTAGCATATGTACCTCGGCGACCTCGAGTATGCTCTCGATTTTCTCTCGCAGATCTGGCTCTAGTGATGCTGTCTCTTCTAATACGACATCATGTTGAATCACACCATTTTGCCCGTTGATAATGAGAGACCCGATAGTGATGAGGAACAGAAGAACGACTCCTGCGGCGACCGGAGCCGTCCATTTTGGAAGAGGTTTTTCCCTCCCCACGCGGGGGCCGGACATCTCCTTGATAAACTCCGTCGCATTCAGGGTGCGGTTCTCCCGTTCGAACGCCAGGCCGTGGGAGATGGCATGCCAGATCTCTTTCGGCAACTCCTTGGGCCGTTTGGGTTTGAGTGTCAGATCTCGCGCATAGGTGGCCGGTTTTCGATCGAAGGGATGTTTCCCCACCAATAACTCATAGGCTACCACCGATAGGCCGTAGACATCATCCCGCGGATCCGGCTCGCCATACTCCAACATCTCACAGCTGGCATAGGTTGGAGTCAGGGCGCCAAGGGATCCGGGATCGAAGACCGTGGCATCCTCCACTGGCCGGTCGGTACTCTTGGCTGCCCGGGCGATGCCGAAATCCACCACTTTGATCACGTTTTTCGAGGTGAGAAACACATTCCCTGGTTTGAAGTCGGAGTGAACGATGTTTTTGGAATGGGCGTAGGCAAGCGCACGGGCCATCTGCTCGATGATAGAGAGGGCCTCTTCAGTTGGAAGGATGGCCGGACGCAGGCGTTTGATCAGTTGGTCGAGAGGCTCACCCTCCAGCAGCTCCATGGTCATGAAGACATTGGAACCATCGCGGTCGAAATCGTAGACAGTCACGATATTGGGGTGTGCCAGCTGTTGCGCCTTCTTGCTCTCGCGTTGCAGGGCGATGAAAGAGTCCGGATTAGCCTGAAAATCCTTTGACAACACCTTCACCGCGATATAAGGATCCCGGTCCATGGCCTCGACTTTACGCAAATCCCTGGCCTTGTAGACCACCCCCATGCCACCCCGTCCCAGCATCTCTTCCAGGACAAAGCGGTTTTTCAACACCGAGCCGACACTGACGGTGTTAGGGGCAGCATTGGCCAGCTCTTTAGAAATGGCGGTCAGCGCTTCAGTGACACCCGTTCCCGGATCGGTTGGGGCGGTGATCGGGCCGGTACCAGGTGGCGTGCCCGTCGTGTTGGGCGTGGCGATGCGAGTCGCTTCATCGTCAGGGACTGGGCGATCGCCATCATGTATAGCCACTATCCTTGAATCCTTGCTAGAAATAAGACATTGTGCATAACGATCATAGCTTCAGTGGGATTTATGCAAGAATACCTAAAAATGCACAATGATTCATCGTATGTCAGGCTCCCTGATCGGTAGGTGATATGCCATTTCCCGATTACAACGGCGGTAGTATCGTCAATCTGATGGCGTCATTACAGATGGCAATGGGTGGTGAGCGTCACAGCTATCCGCCGCTCCATCTCTTGTCATCCCTACCACTTGGATCCTACCGTAAAATCCTGCTCTGGGTGGTGGACGGTCTGGGAGCCGACTATCTTCGCGCTCACCCTGAAGCCGAGACACTGAATAGACATCTCAAGGGTGCTATCACCTCTGTTTTTCCCCCAACGACCGCCACCGCGGTGACCAGCTTTCTCACCGGCGACG
>JASFJX010000087.1:0-9422 GCA_050119385.1 Candidatus Thiodiazotropha sp.
TGGGCCAATTCTACGTTGCACTTCTTGGAAATGGCATGCCATTCCCGGCGAAGTGCGCTTTGCCTTGGCCCAGTAGCGGGGCTCTGAGTGTTACCGAATTTACCGAGCGGCCCACTAGGCGCCATCCCAATCCAACAAATACCAACTATCCATGGCCCAGTACATTTATACAATGAACGGGGTGGGTAAAGTCGTCCCACCCAAGAAACAGATATTGCGCGATATATCACTCTCCTTTTTTCCCGGCGCCAAGATCGGCGTTCTGGGTCTCAACGGTGCCGGTAAGTCGACCCTGTTACGCATCATGGCAGGTGTCGACACTGAAATAGAGGGAGAAGCACGGCCTCAAACCGGCATCCGTGTCGGTTATCTACCTCAGGAACCGCAGTTGGACGAAACCACCGACGTGCGAGGCAATGTAGAAGCCGCACTGGCTGACGTGAAACAGGCCCTCACCCGTTTAGACGAGGTCTACGCCGCCTATGCCGATGCGGATGCAGATTTCGATGCCCTGGCAAAAGAGCAGGCCAGACTGGAGAATATCATCCAGGCCACCGATGGACACAACATTGAGCGTCAACTGGAAATTGCCGCGGATGCCCTGCGTCTGCCGCCTTGGGACGCCGATGTCAAAAACCTGTCGGGCGGTGAAAAACGCCGAGTAGCTCTGTGTCGATTGCTACTCGAAAAACCCGACATGCTTTTACTCGATGAGCCCACTAACCATCTCGATGCGGAATCGGTAGCCTGGCTGGAACGATTCCTCCATGAATACAGTGGTACTGTGGTTGCTGTTACCCATGACCGTTACTTCCTTGACAATGTCGCCGGATGGATTCTCGAATTGGATCGTGGGTATGGCATCCCTTGGGAAGGCAACTACTCTTCCTGGCTGGAACAGAAGGAGCAGCGCCTGGAACAGGAATCCCGTGAAGAGGCTGCCCATATCAAGAGCATGAAGGCGGAATTGGACTGGGTTCGTTCCAATCCTAAAGGACGTCACGCAAAGAGCAAGGCTCGTTTACAGCGTTTTGATGAGCTGCAGTCTCAGGAATTTCAGAAACGCAATGAGACTAACGAACTCTATATCCCACCAGGGCCAAGGCTGGGTGATCTGGTTATCGAAGCAACAGGCGTGAAAAAGTCCTTCGGAGACCGCGTACTCTATGAAGATCTCACCTTCAACCTGCCTAAAGGTGGGATTGTCGGCATCATTGGCCCCAATGGCGCGGGTAAAACAACCCTATTCCGCATTATCACCGCTCAGGAACAACCCGATGCCGGTGAGTTACGCATCGGTGAAACCGTAGAGATCGCCTATGTGGACCAGAGCCGGGATGCCCTGGATGCCAACAAGACGGTTTGGGAAGAGATCTCCGACTCCCAGGATATCATCACCGTAGACCGCTTTCAGATGCAGTCCCGAGCCTATGTCAGCCGTTTCAATTTCAGGGGTTCCGATCAGCAGAAACGTATCGGTGACCTGTCCGGCGGAGAGCGCAACCGGGTACATCTGGCCAAATTGCTCAAGAGCGGCGGCAATCTACTACTACTCGATGAGCCGACCAATGATCTCGACGTGGAGACCCTGCGCGCCCTTGAAGAGGCCCTGCTCTCCTTCCCCGGATGTGCTGTGATCATCAGCCATGACCGCTGGTTTCTCGATCGTATCGCTACTCACATCCTCGCCTTCGAAGGGGATTCCGGTGTGGTGTGGTTCGAGGGTAACTATGCCGATTACGAGGCCGACCGTAAACAACGTCTCGGCGCAGAGGCCGATCAACCCCATCGAATCAAATATAAGCGTTTGAGTGGTTGAGTCAGGGCCTGCTTTAACCCGAGTATTTCATCCGGCCGCGTTAAAAAGTAACTAACTTACGGTTTTGCTTATGTTTATGCCCGGATGATACATTCGGGCTAGCGCATATTGATTGCGTGCAGTGTTTCGCTGTAGCTGGGAGGGATGGATAACTGAAGCTGGCCTGTCTCCAGCCAGTTGATCAGTATTGACCACTGCTGATCATCTTTTTTAAATGCCGGTTGCTTCAGATCAACGATTGCACAGCCTGATTCAGCAGCGTAAACATAGTTTTGAGACTCCCTTAAAAAAGCAACCAGAGGCACATCAAGATCATCTAGCGACTCTTTGAGCTTCTTAAATTCATGGGAATTGATGCGAACCCTGTTGGCAACGATTCCTATCGGAAGATCGAGCCCCATCTGACGGACCAACTCATCAAGCTGCTTAAGAAAATCCAGCGTTACATGGCAATCTATACCAGAGGGGAGAACGGGTACCACAACCGCCGTTGCCGAACGCAGCATATCCATCATCTCTAGGCGTTTAATGGATGCCGGGGTGTCCACTATGATACGTTGCGTTTCAGGAGGAACCCGCAGGGCATATGTGCGAGTAACACTGCCCTGGGTGATCTTGGCGGCAAACACGCCATGTATGTCTGGCAACTGCTCATCACGCAGATCGAGCCAACGTTGGCTCGATCCCTGAGGATCGTAATCGAAGAGTGATGTTGACGTCCCGGAAGCGGCGTAAAAACCTGCTAGATTTGTCGCTATCGTTGTCTTTCCACAGCCTCCCTTGCTGTTAAGAATTAAAAGCCTTTTCATCGCACGGAACCCATTCCAGCGGCCTGTTTTATGGCATATTCCTCCTATTTCAGGACAAATTCAAGGGTTAACCAGAATGTTTCATTGGGTCGCTTAGATAAAGATACTAACTATCGGTTCTTATTCGTTATTTCTTGAATATAATTAAAGTACTCAATGTGACTACCCTGAATGCGCTCTCGCACTGAGCTCCCGCATTATTTCAGGCTATTGCGCACTGTCTTGCCGATCTCCGCGGCATTCTGTACTACATTGGTACCGAGTTCCGCCAGACGTTGCATTTTTGCCTGGGCCGTATCCCCTTCACCTGAGATAATCGCTCCTGCATGCCCCATTCTACGTCCTGGTGGTGCAGTTGCACCGGCAATAAAACCGATCAGCGGCTTGTTCAGGTGATCTCTGGCCCAGGCAGCCGCCTCGACCTCCTGGGCGCCACCGATCTCGCCGATCATCAGCACTGCCTCGGTCTCATCGTCATCGGCAAACTTCTCCAGCAAGGTTAGGAAGTCACAACCATTCACCGGATCACCACCGATACTGATACTGGTCGAAACCCCCAGTCCCAGTTCACTCATCTGCTCCACCGCTTCATAATTGAGGGTACCGGAACGGGAAACGATGCCGATACGCCCCTTTGGATAGATATGGGCCGGCATGATCCCCACCTTGCACTCTTGCGGGGTGATCACCCCCGCCGTGTTGGGACCAATGATAATGGCATCGTGGCCAATCAGGTAGCGCTTCACCCGTACCATATCCTGTACCGGTACACCGTCGGTGATCACCACAATCACCTTGATCCCTGCCTCTATGGCCTCCATGATGGCATCGGCACTGAAGGGCGGTGGAACGAAGACCACGCTGACATCGGCACCAACCTGAACTACCGCATCCCTCACAGTATCGAAAACCGGCCTGTCGATATGGATTTGCCCCCCTTTACCCGGTGTGACGCCCCCCACGACCTGGGTCCCTATGCGGATCGCCTCTTCAGCATGGAATGTGGCGTGTTGCCCGGTAAAGCCCTGGAAGATAACCCTTGAATCCCTATTGACAAGAATACTCATGCCGCCATCCCCTCTTTAACTGCTTCTACCGACTTCTCCGCCGCATCACTGAGCCGCTCGGCATGTATATAGTCGAGCCCCGACTTTTCCAGTATCTCTCTTCCCGCTTCCAGATTGGTACCTGCCAACCTCACCACGATGGGCACCTCTACTGTGAGCTCTGACATCGCCTTGACGATGCCTTCCGCAATCCAATCGCAGCGATTGATTCCCGCATAGATGTTCAGTAATACCACCTTGACATTAGGATCCTCCAATACAATGCGGAAGGCATTGGCTATCTTCTCCGGCGATGCCCCGCCCCCTACATCGAGAAAATTGGCCGGTTTCCCGCCATACAGGCTGATCGCATCCATGGTCGCCATGGCAAGACCAGCCCCATTGACGATACAACCGACACTGCCATCGAGGGCAATATAGTTGAGATCATGGCCCGATGCTTCAACCTCCTTAGGGTCCTCCTCGTCAAAATCACGCAGATCGGTAATCTCCGACTGCCTGAACAGGGCATTGCCATCAAACGACATCTTTGCATCAAGGGCGAGAAACTCACCATCCACCGTGCTCACCATGGGATTGATTTCGACCATCAAGGCATCATTGTCACGAAAACAGCGATACAGGCGCTTCATGATACTGGCCGCCTTGACGATCTGCTTGCCGCTGAGTCCGATGCCGGCGGCCACTTTGCGACATTGAAAATCCTGCAGGCCCACCGCGGGATCGACCGATTCACGGATCACCTTTTCCGGCGTTGTCCTGGCCACCTCTTCGATCTCCATACCACCGGCGGCAGAAGCAATTAGGGTGATCCGCTGGCTGGCGCGGTCAATCACCAGACCGAGATAATATTCGGTATCGATCTGATGGACCTGTTCAATCAATACCCGGTTAATCAAACGTCCGGCTTTACCTGTCTGCTTGGTCACCAGGCGTCTGCCGATCAGGTTCTCGGCATGCTCCTGTACCTCTTCCAGGTTCCTTGCCATCTTCACCCCACCGGCCTTACCCCGGCCACCGGCATGGATCTGCGCCTTGACCACCCAGCCATCACCGCCCAGCTGTTCCGCCACACTGAGGGCCTGGTTGGCGGAATGTGCCACACGCCCATCAGGCACGGGTATCTTATAGCTACGAAAAAGCTCCTTGGTCTGATACTCGTGAATATTCATGCAACAGCCTCCGTATTGTTGGCCGTGCCTTCTATCTGTTTCATCTTTTCGATGACGACTTCAGCCTGACGTATCGAAGCCGCATCGATCATGCGGCCATCGAGACTAACCGCCCCCATACCTTCTGCAGCGGCTTTCTCCATTGCATCCAATACTCTTCTAGCGTGCGCCACCTCATCAGCGCTCGGACTGAATACCTGGTTGGCAAGTGCTATCTGAGAAGGATGGATAGCCCACTTTCCTTCACCCCCTAGGGCAGCGAATGACTTAGCCACAGCAAGATAGCCATCCGGATCGCTGATATCACCAAACGGTCCGTCAATGGGCCTGAGTCCATAGGCGCGACAAGCAACGATCAAGCGCGACATGGCAAAGTGCCACTGGTTGCCCAGATAGGTCTTGCGCTGTCCCTGGTCATTGGGATCACCCAGCACATGGTAGTCGGGATTCACCCCACCCATGCTGATGGTTCTTGCCTGGGTTGAAGCGGCATAATCTGCAACCCCGAACACCAGTGCCTCAAGACGATCTGGGCAGCTTTGCGCAATGGCTTCCACATTCGCCATGCCCATCGCCGTTTCGATCAAGGCATGCAGATTAATGGGATTGAATCCCTTTGCCGTCTCGATCTGTTCCAGCAATAGGGTGACAAACTGCAGATCGGAGGGTTGCCCGACCTTCGGTACCAGAATGGTATCCAGCTTATCACCCGCCTGCTCGACCACGTCGACGATATCGCGATAACAGAAGTGTGAATCCAATCCATTGATTCTTACGGAAACTGAACACTTCGACCAATCAAGATTATTGAGTGCACGAATGACATTCCGCCGTGCCTCTTCCTTGTCAGAAACGGCAACTGAATCTTCTAAATCGAGAAAAACCAAATCGGCACCCGCATGAGGTGCCTTTTCAATCATTCGCATATTACTACCTGGCACAGCCAGTTCACTTCGATGCAAGCGATTCTTGTAGGCCATATCGAACCCTCCGTAATTGTTTTATTTATCCTGAATCCGTCAGTTTATCGGGGTAGATCGCACAAACCCTTGCTCTGCCTGGCTTATCACGTTTCAAGCAAAAACGGGCAAGGTTAATAAGCCATAACGATCTTATAAATCAATTAGTTGTATCACATCACCTTGAAAATTAGCGAATTCAGGTCTGATTTTTTGTGAATTTCTACCCGAGTGCGGAAAACGATTCCCACAAACAGGGCAAGTATTTACCACAGGAGGAAGACAAATGACAGGTCGAGTTGTTCATACATTAATTTAAACAACTGGTTATAAACGACATTTTTTTATGCCACTAACTCATCAAGGGTTACCTAATCCTTACCAGGCAAAGGTACTCCGGGCCTCACCGTGATGAAACGATAAGGTACAGAGATCAATCCCTTTTGACTATCTATCAAAACTTGCGCCTCCCACTCCATGGCGTCCCAGACGCACACAGGCAACATCCCCTGTCCGCTGAATACACCTTCGCCGACACTGCTCAATTTAGTTCGATTGAAGCCCATATTCATATCCACGCCACTGAAATCCACTTTGATGCTTTTAGCACTGATACCGGCAAGGTTCACACTCAGTTGTAAGGGTTTGACTACAGGGATATCTCTCGGCTCTATGGAGAAGGTGACGCTAGCGCCGTCCTTCAACCGGGTCTTACAGGCGCCGGCACGCAGATCGCAAGTCGGATCAACTGCAGCCTTCAGCGCTGTCTTTGGAAAAAGGATAGGCCAGGTTTTGTAGACTGCGACTATGCTGATAGCCGCAAACAGCAAAACCAGCAGGGCCCACAAAAGCTGAGTGTTTTTGTTTGAGAGCTGCAACTGTAGATTCCTACCAGATTTGTGTTAGAAAATCAGCATATCGGCCAGAACACCGAGAAAGATCAAAAACGGAGTGATCAGAGTGAGCACAACATTCCTGCCTAAATAGGGGATAAGCTGTTGGATATCTCCACTAAAGACTCTGACACCACTAAAGACCTGATAGGCAAGTCCAGCCGTACTCAAGCCAATAAGTGCCGTTAATGGCAGGTTCCCTAGCACCACTCCTATGATTATCATCACATATGCCAGAATACAGAATGCCAGGAAAAGCCATGCACCCTTTTCCGGACTCAATGCAATAGCATAGTTGTCGCGTCCCACACTGCGATCAGCATCCACATCAGGTATCTGATTGAGTAGCAATAGATTGTTAACCAGAAAAAACGGCACCATAGAGAGCAACAGCGCGGTTAAACTGTATTCCGCCGCCAAAGCATAATGGGTTCCGATAACCATCAGGGGGCCAAATCCCAGACCAGGCGCTATGAGTACCAACACTCTGTTGCGATTGATCCAACCGGTGTAGCTGATGACGATCAAAACACCGAGAATGCCAATCGGGACAAGCCCCCAATCTACATGCTGCAAAAGGTACAATCCAGATATCAAGGTTATCAACAGGGAAACTAACCCGATTCCCAATGCATAAGGGGCCAAGTGGGGCTGAAACACCAAGGTTCCGCTACCGCCGCTGAATGGTGTGCGTTCAGTCTTGAAATCGAGCCCCGACTGAAAATCCATATATTCATTGAGCGCATTGACACTGATATGGGCCATTAAACCACCCAACAGGACAACGGCAAACAGCCCCCATGCCACAGCATGTTCACTCAACAGGACACTTGCTAAACCAAGTGAAATACAGATCGGAGTAAGAATCAGAAAATTGGGTCGTGCAACTCCAATTACGTGGAACGGTATCATCGGTGGTCCTGAGCTTAATTAAAACCTGAATCCGCGGATTCAGGTAAAGGTTATCTACACAGACTACTGCAAAACCATGCTGCAATAAAACTGTATGTCGCCAGGAATAACCGGTAATTCTGCCAGGCATGAAAACCAAACCCGATAATTAGCAGACTGCGAAAAGCCCAACAACAGTGACCCGCCGTTGGGCTCATCACCATCAGAATGTCACTGATCCTTTTAGCCAGACTTCACGGCCAGGCTCGTTGACCAGGATCGCTTCCGGATTGAAGGGATCTACATTGGCCCTGTTGACATGGTAGGCGTAACTCTTGTCCAGCAAGTTATCGACACCAAAGCGGACCGAGCTGTTTTTCGTCAGGGCGTATGTTCCATACAGGTCGATCACTGCCCAACCGGGGGTCTCCTGTGCGTCCTGGCCGCTGCCGTTCTCAAGATCAGCGCGCGTCTGTCTTGCATTAGCCCGCAAAGTGCCCCCCAGTTCCCAATCACCCTTGGTATAGTCCAGGCCGACTGTCGCTTCGAGGGGGGCTATTTGAGCAATGGGTCTATCGTCAGTGCTATTTTCCGCCCTGACATAGGCCAGGCTTGCGTTGGCCTGTAGGGTATTGGACAAACGATAGCCGGCTTGCCATTCGATACCGTAGAGTTCGGCATCCACATTACGATAGATGTTGGCAGTCCCATTCGACACCAGGATACCGTCCTGCCCTCTTGCCTTGTCTCTCAAGATATAGTCGGTGACATCGTTGTAGTAGAGGGTGACATCGGTATCGATGTCTGCATTTTGCCACTTGTAGCCCACTTCCAGTTGATGATGTTTTTCCGGTTCCAGTTCAGGATTACCGACCCAGCTGGAATCCACGCCCGTCGTCATGTTACGTGCGAAACTGGCCAGATAGCGTTCTGTTGCATCCGCGGTTCTGACACTACGGCTGAAGCCGGCAAACAGCGAACCATCTCCCAGGGAGTGTTCATAGTTAACGAAACCACCCACATTGTTTTCCGTTTTCTCATCCGACGTCTCGGCATAATAAGCGGCATACAGGTTGTTCGGTGTCGGACTCGCGCCAAGGTCGGGCTTTTCGTCACCACGCGAGATCGAGGCATCAACGCGATCATAGCGCAGACCGAGCTTGAGCATATTTTCGTCCCCAACCGGCATGGCAAGTTCCGCAAACAGACCTGTCTGCTCGAGCTCAGCACCTGGCCACATAATCGACTGCAGGGTGGTCGGTTCCGCCAGGGTGGCCATGCCTGAATAGCGGTCCGCATCGCGTTCATTGTTTTGCATATCCATACCTATGGTGAGATTGTTACTTCCCAACATGATATCGCCTAAAAGCCGTCCACCCGTGGTATCCGAAGTTGTCGCTACACTCATCAACATGGGGGCCGTCAACTCACGCAGTGAGTAGTTATCCATCAAGTGATCTACTTGAGTTGAATAGATCTCGGCCTTAACCCCGGCAAAGGGTCCCAGATCATTGGTCTGCTCATATTTGAAACGGATATTGTCGGCATCACTCATGGGCGAATCCATTCCCGCACCCGCATACAGCACATCGTCTTCCCGTGTCGCCTCGACATTCAGCTCCAAGCGCCTGCTTTGATCAGGTGTGTAACCCAATATCAGGTTTCCACTTTGGTTATCATAGGCTGAGCGTATCTCGTTGCCGTCACCATCCTCGTAGTTATCGGCATCCTTATAGCCGACCAGGCCACGGATATAACCGCTCTGCGAACCGGCGGCAACGTCGGCGGAGAACTCCTTGGTCTTTGAATTGC
>JASFJX010000088.1:0-9294 GCA_050119385.1 Candidatus Thiodiazotropha sp.
GCAGAAGAACCACCTCCAATATCCTGACCAACCACCACGCCTTTGCCTCTCTGGCAGAAACGGATCTTTTGCCAATGCGTTTCTCTATTCCGGTAGACCTATATAACGAACCACCCGATACTGTGGATCCCCAACCCTATGACTATTGGGGCTGGACCCATACCGGACTATATACCTTCGATGTCCACACGGGCGATTCACCAAGCGTAGAACTGGTGGATCAATTCGTAGTGAGGGAAAACAGTGAAAACAGTTATTCTGCGGGTGTTGGGAATGACAGATCTGTGATCCTGGGTGATAGTGTTCACTATCTTCACGACGAATCTCTCTACTCATCAAGTCTTCCAACCAGGGAGTAACATTGAAGTGAGATTATGGTATAGCGGAAGTTAACATTTCCATCATAGAGAGAAAACTTATGACATACTCCATTTTTCAAAAGTACCATTATCGATTAACCATTGTAACAATCACATAAATATTACTGCCCCCTTTAATACCCCGATCCAGTCTAAAAATGTTTCTGACTAAGTCGGTTGCTCATAGGTGGTATAGATAATCGCGCAAGGTGAATGAACATGCCAGCTCTACTCGATATTGCTTAATGGGGTGCTAGTGGGCCGCTCGGTAAATTCATCCATAATTAAACATGCAATACCATCGATTCTGATCGCAACTAAGGGAAGGCTATCTTGATTTTTTATTTATATTGCTTTATTAATGCATACCTTAGTTTCTTAGTAGGTTATTCATAAACTCTCCGTTAAGTGCACTGCGTACTCTCTAAAGAAAGCAATGAAATGAGATCAACGGAGAGTGCGATCTATCTGTTCTCAAACTAGTTATAAACATTGGACAGTTTAATAGCAATTTTGTAATAGACGTTCGTCTCTTGACAGATCAATTATACGCGTCTTTCACATAACAAATATGGAGAGAAAGAAATGCGAATTGTCATTATCACACAGGATGAACCTTTTTTTCTGGCGGATAATCTCAAATATCTGATTCAGAACTTACCCTCACATTTCGAGATCGTGGCCTGCATCGTTAATGAGGCATCCCCCTTTGGCAAAAAAGAGTCGTTTGTACAAAAAATTGTGAAGACATACCAAATTTTCGGATTCATTTTTTTCTCATATTACACACTCAAGTTTATTGCCAACAAACTCGATAAAAACAAAAAAATAGACACCGTATTAAAAAAGCATTCAATTGAGAAAGTCACCTTAGACACGCCTATCAATCACCCTGACTCCGTCGCACACATCAAAGGCTACCAACCTGATATTCTTATATCGATCTTAGGTAATCAAATATTCAGAGAGCCCATCATCAAACTAGCACCACGAGGATGCTTGAATCTACACACAGCTTTACTCCCAAAATACCGGGGGCTTATGCCAACCTTCTGGGTAATGAAGAACAACGAACGATACACCGGTGTTTCAGTCTTTTTCGTAGATGAGGGGATCGACAGTGGTCCGATTATCGTCCAAGAAAAAATAGAAATCGGCAATCGCACTCAATGAGCATCGATTGAATCAGAATATGGAACGTATTTTTGAGTTACTCGAACGAAAGCAGCAAAAAGCCACTTTTTTCTGTTTAGGTTGGGTAGCTCGTGAATACCCGAACATTGTCAAACGCATACACAGCCAGGGCTACGAAATAGCTACACATTCAGATAAACACCAACTTGCATATAATCAAAACATCTCAGAGTTTACTGAAGACTTGAAATGCTCAATCGGATCAATTGAAGATATTACCAGCAAGAAGGTATATTCCTACCGGGCACCGGGCTTTTCACTCAAAGAGGAGAATAAGTGGGTCTTTGATATATTGCAGGAATATGGGATTGAGGTTGATTGCTCTATATTTCCGGCCGACCGTGCCCACGGCGGATTCCCCTCTTTTGGTCACGCAAAACCTGCATGGGTAGAAACCAATGGCACTCAAATAAAGGAGTTCCCAATCAATCTATATAAAATCTTCGGAAAAAATCTGATTTTTTCAGGCGGTGGATACTTCCGTTTGCTGCCATACTGGCTAATAACCCAAATGACAACGCACTCAGAATACGTCATGACCTATTTCCATCCAAGGGATTTCGATGCCACGCAACCGGTCATCAAGGATATCTCTTTTGCAAGAAAATTCAAATCCTATTATGGTCTCGGATCAGCTTTTCAAAAATTGGAAAAACTAATTACGGATTTTAATTTTATCGATCTTGAAACAGCTGTGTCTAAGGTGGATTGGGACGACGCACCTGTAATAAAAATATGATTTCTTAACTGTAATGCACCGACAATTTATCATCCTGCCCCATTAAACCACCCTATCAATCTTTCATTCAGACCGTTTATAGTCTATATCCATAGAACACAGGATCAAGCGTAGTAAATTCTCATGTTGGAGGGATTCACACATGGCCAGAGGCAAATTCAGACCCAATGTCGTAACCTGGGATCAGATCGACGAGCAAAGCAGCCTACCCAACACCGATCCCAGCCTCAACACACGACTGATCCTTGCTGAGGGCGACTCCTGGTTCACCATCGGCGGCATACCCACCTCGAATCTGCTTTTTTCATTCCGATTCAAAAAAATGACAATGATCGTCAACTGCGCCATGCCTGGCGATACCATCAAGCGTATGTCCGAAATCGAGGGTAATCCGATTTTTCGCACGGCGCTATCTCCCGATGGCTACAAGTGGGATTTGATACTGCTCAGTGGTGGGGGTAATGACTTGATCGATGCCGCAGGTAATATCCTGTTACCGAGAGCAAAGCGTGACTCCAAGTCGATGAAAAACATAAAGGATTATTGTGACAAAGAAAAGCTGAAACAGCTGATCACAAACATCCAGGAAGGCTACCGTCGTTTGGTGCGCTTGAGAGATACTGAAGACAGCCCCGCGAAGAACAAGCCAATCCTGGTTCACACCTATGATTATGCGGTGCCCAGAAACTCACCCTCGCGGTTCTTTTCCGCACCACTGCTCGGCCCCTGGCTCTACCCTGCGGTAGTCAATGCGGAAATCCCCAAAAGAGATTGGATCCAGGTCTCGAAATACCTCATCGATCAACTGGCCGAAGGTATCCTTAGGCTACAAGAAGAGAGAAAGCTGACAAACTTTCATGTAGTGGATACAAGAAAAACCCTAAAAAGGGCCAAGCTTGGCACTACGGGTGACAATGGGGATTGGATGAATGAGATACACCCCAATTCTGATGGCTATAAGAAGCTTGCCCGGGCCATTGAGGGGAAATTGAGACCACTTTTGGAATAGAGAGTGTACTTATTTGAGCACACGCCCCCTCTGTACAGACTGCACGAGACTCAGGCAACTTGCTTCTCGATATCACTGCCACCAGTTATTTTTCTGGTACGAAAGGCTAGAAGATTTAATCTGCTGCCACCACTGCCGTGCTCCCTGTAGCATCCTGTTTCTATTGATCTGAAAACAACATAGGGACCTGCCTGGCCTGTCGGTGCGGATCGATGATAACGACTTACCCTTTGGCCGCCGTCAGCGCCTGTTTGATGTCGGCAATGATGTCATCCACATGCTCGATACCGATGGAAAGACGCACCATGTCGGCGCTCACTCCCGCTGTTGCCAGTTCCTCCTCGTTGAGCTGTCTGTGGGTAGTAGATGCCGGGTGACAGGCCAGGGACTTGGCGTCACCGATATTGACCAGGCGCAGGATCATCTGCAGGGCATCGATGAAGCGGGCGCCCGCTTGTATGCCACCCTCGATACCGAAGCTGAGGATGCCCGAGGCCAGTCCCTTGGTTATCCGCTGGCAGCGCTCGTAGTGAGGACTCTCCGGGAGTGCCGCGTAATTGACCCATTTGACCTGAGGATGCTGTTTCAGGTATTCCGCCACCTTGACGCTGTTTTCACAGTGGCGCTCCATGCGCAGGCCAAGGGTCTCAAGTCCCTGCATGATGAGAAAGGCGTTGTGGGGTGAGATCGCCGCCCCGGTATTACGCAGGGGCACTACCCGGCAGCGGGCGATGTAGGCCGCCGCACCCAACGCCTCGGTGTAGACCACACCATGATAGGAGGGATCGGGCTCGTTAAGCATGGGGAAGCGATCCTTGTTGGCCACCCAGTCGAACCTGCCTGAATCGATAATGATGCCGCCTATAGCCACACCGTGGCCGCCGATGTATTTGGTCAGGGAGTGAACAATGATGTCGGCGCCGTGGTCGAAGGCACGGCAGAGATAGGGGGTTGCCACCGTATTGTCGACGATCAGGGGCAGGCCATGACGGTGGGCGATCTCGGCCAACTTCTCCAGATCAACCACATTGCCCGCCGGATTACCGATGGATTCGCAGAATAGCGCCCGGGTCTTGTCGTCGATCAGGCTCTCCAGCTTTTCGTATTCGTCGAAGGAGGCCATGCGCACCTCGATACCCTGGCGCGGCAAGGTATGGGCGAAGAGGTTATAGGTACCGCCATAGAGCTGGCTGGTGCTGACGATATTGTCGCCGGTCATGGCGATGCACTGGATGGCGTAGGTGATGGCAGCCATGCCGGAAGAGACCGCCAGCGCGCCTATACCCCCCTCCATCTCGGTCAGGCGCTGCTCCAGCACCGCCGTGGTGGGATTCATGATCCGGGTGTAGATGTTACCGGCCACCTTGAGATCAAACAGATCGGCGCCATGCTGTGTGTCGTCAAATGTATAGGAGGTGGTTTGATAGATCGGAACCGCAGCCGCCTTGGTGGTGGGTTCCGATGTGTAGCCGGCATGTAGCGCCAAAGATTCTAATTTCATATTCACTCCTCTTCCTCAGTCTGGGAGATCGCCCGTTTTTTACATCAGGTATCTGTTTTCATCACGCCGCGCAGGCGAGGAAATCTAACCCCCAGACTTTGATTTATTTTGGTTTTCTTGCCCATCCTAGGGATTGCAGGCCTACAGATCAAACCTGGCACAGGAAGGAATCTCCTGTAGCTTCAGAGTTCCCCTGACTTTTTTCACCATAACCCGTGTCATTTGCGGCATATCAATGCGGTATCTGGCGTAGATACGCATAGTATCGCGAATTTACCCATTACACACGAGTTGTAACCCGTTAAACAGCCGCTTATCCTTACGCGAACACCCTAATATATAGTTTTTGAATTTATGCAAGAGTACGCCCTTATCCTGGTTAGCACTGTGCTGGTGAACAACTTCGTCCTGGTGAAATTTCTGGGTCTGTGTCCGTTCATGGGCGTCTCTCGCAAGCTGGAGACAGCAACCGGCATGGGGCTGGCCACCACCTTTGTTCTCACCCTCTCCGCTATCTGCTCCTACCTGGTGAATGAGTATCTGCTGATTCCCCTCGGTTTGGAATTTCTGCGTACCATCGCCTTTATCCTGGTCATCGCGGTGGTGGTCCAGTTCACCGAGATGGTGATGCACAAAACCAGTCCAATGCTGTACCAGGTTCTGGGTATCTTCCTGCCGCTGATCACCACCAACTGCGCCGTGCTCGGCGTGGCCTTGCTGAATACCCAGGAGCAACACGGTTTCATCGAGTCCGCATTGTATGGTTTTGGTGCCGCGCTGGGCTTTTCCCTGGTCCTGGTACTGTTTGCCGGAATTCGTGAGCGGGTGGCCGTTGCGGATGTCCCTGAGCCACTCCAGGGGAATGCGATCGCATTGATTACCGCTGGCTTGATGTCCATGGCGTTCATGGGCTTCTCGGGACTGGTCAGTTAGTCAGGATGACGTCTTAATGTTAGTTGCCATCCTGACCATTTCTACCCTTGCGGCCCTGTTCGGCCTGCTGTTGGGTTATGCCAGTATCCGCTTTAATGTGGAAGGGGACCCGATAACCGATCAGATCGAAAAGCTCCTGCCCCAGACCCAATGCGGTCAATGTGGTTTTGCCGGTTGTCGCCCCTATGCGGAGGCCATTGCAAGTGGCGAGGCGGAGATCAATCTCTGCCCCCCCGGGGGTGAAACAACCATGGTCGCACTGGCTGATCTTCTTGGGCGGGATCCCATGCCATTGGATGCCGATCTGACTCAAGAGAAGCCTAAATCCATCGCATTGATCAAGGAGCAGGAGTGCATCGGCTGCACCCTCTGCCTGCAGGCTTGCCCGGTCGATGCCATTATCGGGGCGGCCAAACAGATGCATGTCGTCATCACTGACGAGTGCACGGGTTGTGAGCGCTGCCTGCCGCCCTGCCCCGTGGACTGTATTGTGATGCAACCAATAGCATTGAATACGAGCAATTGGCGCTGGCCCTTCCCGCAAAACGATAGGCCGGCGATTGCAAGCGCCGAGGTTGTCAGGAAGGCAGGCTGAATCCTATGTATGTAGAATCGAAAAAAGGCAAAACCCGGGAGCTGTGGCAATTTCATGGCGGCCTGCACCTGGCGGAGAAAAAAGAGATTTCTTTGCAGACGCCATTACAGCAGGCTACTCTGCCGGATCGGCTGGTGCTACCGTTGCAACAGCATATCGGTGTCCAGGCACAGCCCCTGGTCGCGCTAGGTGACAAGGTGCTCAAAGGGCAGGTCATTGCCAACTCGAACGCACCGGTCTCCGCGCCGGTGCATGCGCCCACCTCAGGTGTGGTTGTGGAGATAGGAGAGCATGTCGTTCCCCATCCCTCCGGACTGACCGATCAGTGTATTATCATTCAACCCGACGGCGAGGAGAACTGGGCGGAGCTCCCCGAAGCGATCTCCGATTTTCGATCGGTAGATGACCAGGTTTTACGTCAACGTATCCGCGAGTCGGGCATTGTGGGCATGGGTGGCGCCACATTTCCATCGGCGATAAAACTCAACCCGGGCAAGCCCATCAAGACCTTGATTATCAATGGCGCCGAGTGTGAGCCCTATATCACCTGTGATGACAGACTGATGCGGGACTTTAGCGCTCGCGTGATGGCTGGCGCGCGTATCCTGCAACACTTGCTACAGAGTGAAGAGTGCCTGATCGCCATCGAGGACAATAAACCCGAAGCGATTCATGCGATGTTTCAGGCGTTACGCGAAGAAGAGAATATCGAGGTGGTGCGTATCCCGACGCTCTATCCCAGCGGTGGTGAAAAACAGTTGATCAGGATTCTCACCGGACGAGAGGTCCCCACCTCCGGCTTGCCCGCCCAGGTGGGCGTGATCTGCCATAATGTGGCCACTACCGCGGCTATCGCCGATGCGGTGCTCGAAGGCCGACCATTGATATCCCGTATCGTGACAGTCACCGGGGAGGGAATCCGTAAGCCGGGTAACTTCGAAACCCCCATTGGCATGCTTGCCGGGGATCTCATCGCCCAGGCCGGCGGTTATGTTGAGCAACAACCACCACAACTGATACTGGGCGGTCCGATGATGGGGTTTGATCTGAGGAGTGACCAGGTCCCCATCACCAAGGGAGCCAATTGCCTACTCTGTCCAAGCGCTGAAGAGAGTCCCCCGCCACAACCCGCCATGGCCTGCATCCGTTGCGGTCGTTGCGCCGATGTCTGCCCGGCCAATCTGTTGCCGCAACAATTATATTGGTACAGCCGGGCAAAAGATCTGGAACAGGTGCAGGATTACAACCTCTTCGACTGCATCGAATGCGGTTGTTGCTCACATGTCTGCCCATCCCATATCCCGCTGGTACAGTACTTTCGTTATGCCAAAGCAGAGAGCTGGGCCCTTGAGCAGGAACGCCGCGAATCCGAGCATGCCAAACAGCGGCACGACTTCCGGGTCTCGCGCCTCGAACGCCTGGAAGCCGAACGTAAAGCCAAGTTGCGCAAAAAGAAGGAGGACCTGAAACGTAAACCACCGGCAAAGAAGGCCGGGGAAAGCAAAAAGGAACCTAGCGATAAAGATGCCAAACAAGCGGCTATCGAAGCCGCCATGAAGCGCTCGGCCGAGAAAAAGGCAAAGCAGCAGCTTACACCTAGGAATATCGACAACCTCACACCGACCCAACAGGCACAGATCGAGGCGGTAGATAAAAGGCGTATGGCTGCCCAGGAGCAGGGGCAAAAACAGGAGCATTCCGAATAATGGAATTCCGTACCACCAGTTCTCCCCATACCAAGCGCATCAACCAGGTAGATAAGGTGATGTTGCAGGTCGTACTGGCACTGTTACCCGGGATTATCGCCCTGATCTTCTACTTTGGTTGGGGGGTATTGATCAACCTGGTATTGGCTGTGATCACTGCAACCGCCTTTGAAGCCATGGTGATGAAGTTGCGTAAACGCCCTGTGATACCGGTGCTTTCGGATCTCAGCGCAGTGGTCACCGCGCTGCTTTTCGCCGTTGCGGTGCCTCCCCTATTACCCTGGTGGCTGGTGGTGCTTGGTATGGCCTTTGCCATCATCATGGTTAAACAGATGTACGGCGGTTTGGGTTATAACCCCTTTAATCCGGCGATGGCTGCCTATGTCCTATTGCTGATCTCCTACCCGGTGGAGATGACCAGCTGGCTACCACCGTTTTTATTGGCGGAGCAACAGCTCAATCCGGCACAAGTCCTGGCATACAAATTTGCCGGCGTATTGCCCCAGGGAATAACACTGGATGCCATCACCATGGCCACGCCTTTGGATGAGATGCGCACCAATCTCGACCTGAATCGCATGATCAGCGAAATCCGGCAAAATCCCTTGTGGGGTGACTTTGGCGGTCTTGGCTGGGAGTGGGTCGGCAACTGGTTCTTGATGGGGGGAATCTGGATGGTCTACAAGCGCACCATCACCTGGCACATACCCCTGGCGTTTTTCGGCGGTTTGGTTGGCATGGCGGCCATCTTCTGGCTGTTCGATGCGGAGAGCTACCCTTTTCCCCTGTTTCACGTCTTCAGTGGCGGTGCTATTCTCGGCGCCTTCTTTATCGCAACCGATCCTGTCACCGCTTGCACCACGCGCGCCGGCCAGTTGATCTATGGTATTTCAATCGGGGTGCTGGTCTATATCATCCGTACCTGGGGAGGCTATCCGGATGCTGTGGCCTTTGCCGTTCTGCTGATGAACATGGCCGCTCCGACGATCGATTACTATACCCGCCCACGAACCTATGGACATGGTGAGGTGAGGCGTGAATAAACGGGATACGATACTGATAGCCGCCGCAATCCTCGCATCCTTTGCGGTCCTGGGTACCTCACTGGTGACCTTGACCCATGCGTTGACTAAAGAGCGCATCGAATTAAACGAGCGCGAAGCCCTGTTACGCTCGCTGCATGCCCTGGTACCCTCGGAGAGCATCGACAACGATATGATCACTGATGTCATTACAGTTCGCGCAAAGGATCTCCTTG
>JASFJX010000089.1:0-9293 GCA_050119385.1 Candidatus Thiodiazotropha sp.
GCCGCTTAGGGATTTGCTTCTCTATGATTTCGATCTGTTTTTGAACCAGGTCCTGTGACGGCCCAGTCCATATTACCTCCATCTCCGGTAGTTCTTTAGCCGCTTCATCGACTCCGCGTTTTGCCGCAGTGTAGTAATCTATCCCGATCAGTTTAGGAATGATGACAACCCGATATGTTGCCTCGGCAGAAACACCTGCTGAGAATCCGAAGGTCAGCAGTATGCCCAGCGAAACCACCGCAAAGAGTTTATTCATAACCTGCTTGGTCCAGGCGTTGTCCTGGAATACCCGGGTAACTATCGCGGAATATGCTGGGAGAAGGCCTGATTTACGCATTACGTTGAATACCTAGTTTATTGGTCAGCCAAGCTAAGTTCATGAAGTGCTCAAACACAGGGACGGCTAATCCCACGGTAGCGGGGCATTGCGTACGCTATAAAGTCATCGATACATCCAGTAGCCGCCGCTCACCACAAGTATCCCCAACGGCTGTTGACGGCCTGCACCGATTTATGTGGAGTCGCGTCTAGTAGATTAAGTATAGTCAGCATAAAACATCTTTTCAGTGGCTGGCTGTCTCGCCAAATCGGCACGCCCACTCTTCGATCACACGGCACTGGCGCCTGGCTATCCGTTATAGTCACGCCTTGATCCAAGGGCCTTCTTGTCGCCCTGAACCTACCTATTAAGGTGCCGGGTTAATAATATGAGACGAGGATATGTAATGCCAGAAAACCGAGTTACCGGCAGTTGTCTATGTGGTGAGGTCAGCTATGCCGTCAAGGGCAATATGGGGATATTTCAGTACTGCAACTGTTCACGATGCCGTAAGTTTAGCGGCAGCGCATTTGCTTCAAACCTGTTTGTGGCACCGGATGACGATCCGCAAATCAAACCGATGCAGAATGTCTATTGCGCCTCTCGGGCAGTCTGGTACCAGGCCCCTGAGGGTTTACCCTCTCATGACGAACTTCCAAGCAAAAAGTGATGGATAAGGGCTAAATAATCAATGCGTATGTGTCCGCAAATAAGCGCAAAATTTGCGCTTATTTGCGGACAATAAAAACAGCCAATCCGCTTAGAGTCCCAATTCAGGCAGAGCCTCGATCAGATAGGGTTTGGCATGCAGGTAGTGGGTGGTCTTACGCTTGTTTTCGATATCCTGGTAGACGAATTTCGCCTGCTCCTGCGTAATGCCGAGCATCTCCGCCAATTCATTAGCGGGGGCGCCGGCATTGTGTGCCCAGAGTGCCTTATCCATCTCCTGATAGGGGAGCGCGAAGTAGAACTCATCCTGTCCCTGGGGCAGGCTGTAGGTATCGGTGGTCGGTGTCGCGTTGCAGATTGATTCAGGCAGGCCTAGATGCTTTGCCAGTGCGTAGACCTGGGTCTTATAAAGATGGGCGATCGGTTTCAGGTCTGCTGAGCCGTCACCGTTTTTGACGAAAAAGCCCTGGTCGTATTCAAGCCGGTTGGGTGTGCCGATTACCGCATAGTTCAATCTGTCTGCGTGGTAATATTCGATGGTCTTGCGAATGCGCTGTTTGTAGTTGGTCGCGGCAACGATCTGCAGGTACTCCTTGATGTCGAGGCGTTTCTCAAACTGCTGGCCCTGGGGGTTCTGGACTATCAGCGAGAAGTGGTTGACCTGTCCGTCCAGTCCGCCCTTGATGACGATCTTGTTTTTCCAGCCGTCTGCATACTCAGGAAAGGTTTTGACTATGGCCTCGTCCCGGGCCTTGTAACAACCGATGGCCTCCAGGGTTGCGGCGATATTGTGGGTGGCATGATCGACGCCCAGGTGGTCAATCAATTGGCCGCCGCGTGATTGCGTATCTTGAGCCGAATCGACTTCCGGCAATTGAAGGAAAAAGGCCTTTTTCGGGCCAAAGGCCTTGACCGCCAGGGCCGCGGATACCGAGCTGTCAATGCCTCCTGATACCGCGACAACCACACCGCGACGGCGTAGCTTGGTACGCATAATCTCCCGCATGGATTCACAGATTTTGTCGATCTCTTTATCCCGGTCGAAATTGAGGATTTCAGCTTCGTACCGTTCTGCTAATGGTTGCATTCTTATTTCTCCGGATAGATTCTGCTCAGTTATTTCAATAGAAACTTTTGTATTTTGCCAGAAGCCGTCTTTGGCAGCTCCTCGATGAACTCTATGAACTTGGGGATTTTATAAATAGCCAGATTGCTCTTACAGTGGCGCTGAATGGTCATTTGTTTCAATTCGCTGCCTTTCTTTGGCACCACATAGGCCTTGATGATCTCCCCAAGCAGCTCATCGGGGGTGCCTACTACGGCTACCTCATGGACATCCTCCAGCTCCTGGATCACCTCTTCGATCTCCTTGGGGCTGATGCGGTTGGCACCACTCTTGATCATATCCGATGAGCGTCCATCGATATAGAGATAGCCGTCGGCGTCTGTATGCGCCAGATCGCCCGTGTATAACCAGCCATCCTTGAGGACTTCGCGGGTTTTCTCTTTATCCTTCCAGTACCCCTGCATAATGTTCTCACCATTAGCACAGATTTCACCCGTCTCTCCAGGTGCGGTAACCCTGCCTGACTTGTTACGTACTTCAATAGTGGTGTTCGGTATGGCTATACCGATGGAGCCCCGTTTCTTTTCCAGCATGTGTGGTGGCAGGTAGGTCAAGCGTGCGCTGGCCTCGGTCTGCCCATACATGATGAATAGTTGGGTATGGGGCAGGGCGTTGATCAATCTATCGGCCAGCGCGGGAGCCATGGCTCCGCCGGCCTGGGTGATGTAGCGCAGCTTGGAGAGGTCGTAATCAGCGAGGTTGACTCTGCTGAGCAACAATGCGAAGGTCGAGGGTACACCGGAAAAACCACTGACTGCCTCCTGTTCCATCCTCTCCATGATCCGATGGGGATAGAGCAGGCTGTTCTCCAGGATTATCGACGCACCAATTGCAAGATGGGTATGCAGAATGGAGTTGCCGTAGGAGTAGTAGAAGGGGAGTACGTTGAGAATACTATCCTCGGCCTTTAGATCAAGGTAGGCCAGGATAGAATCTATGTTGGTGTTGAGATTACCGTGGCTGAGGGTGACACCCTTGGGATTGCCAGTGGTACCCGAGGTATAGATGATTGAGGCCAGATCGGACTGGGTGAGTACAATATTGGGATCTATCGATTCCGTGTCGGCTATCTGTTGCCAGTTCACCCTGTCGTTGCCGGTCTGTGCCGCATTCTCAAGACCGACGTCGATTAATGTAAAGCTCCCACTAGCCTCGCATATGGCTTTATGTTCCGGGTGGCGGCGGTCCATGAACAGCCACTTGGCATCGGAGTGGTTTACCCAGTTGATGATATCTTTGGCTTTTGCCTGGGTGTTGAGTGCAACGCTAACCCCGCCCGCGGACCAGATGCCGTAGAAGATAGCGGCATACTCAGCC
Organism: Candidatus Thiodiazotropha sp.; assembly: GCA_050119385.1. GTDB lineage: Bacteria > Pseudomonadota > Gammaproteobacteria > Chromatiales > Chromatiaceae > Thiodiazotropha. The sequence goes on from JASFJX010000089.1 coordinate 3,432, forward strand.
GAGTTGGTGACGACCATGGCCACACGGTCACCCTTCTGCAGCCCAGAGGAGAGCAGGAAGTTGCTGACTTTGCCAACCAGATCGGATAGCTCCCGGTAAGAGACCCGATGGTAACTATTCGCTAGGGCGAGAGAGTCAGGATGCTTGGCAACACTCTCTCTGAAGCGATTGACCAGGGTAGCCTGCATAGGCGTCACGTCACTGCCTTTTTCTGCCGATGAAAGAGACGATGTTATCCACGGAATCGAGGTTTTCAGGCACCATTTCGGTATCTTCAACCTTGATCCCGAACTCATCTTCCAGAAAATAGATGACTTCCAATATCCCGGTTGAATCCAAGATCCCTTTATCCAGGAACGAGTCACCGCTGTCTAATGCGGATTGATCCTCGGTGAAAAGGTAGTTTTCCAGGATATAGTTTCTAATTGCTGCTTCTGTTGACATGAATTTTCCCAAAGGTTCTGACAGTTTGATTCTGAGACGACTGCGCGCCATACAGTATGTCGACTGATCAATGAACTTGTTAAGTTCACCGCTCAGTATTCTAAAGTTGCAAGTTTAAATGAAACAGGTATTTTTTCACTCACTATTGAACAGATATCCCCACAGGCTATACAAGCGGTTGAAAATATCTTCCTATGCCGTTTGTTTGTTGTAAATCAGTGCCAACTGATGCTGACAGGCTTAGATTGCCGCTTGTTCAATGAACAGTTCATCCACCAGCATGCTGGAAAGGATGCCCACAAAGGCCATGTTGTCGGCAAATCCCAGGGCTTTGCCCCGAGCACACTTTTTCAGCAACAGATTGACGGTTTTTGGGTTGTAATAACCCGCTTTGCGTATTCGTTCCTCACTGAACAGGTAGGCCACATAATCCAACGGGTTCTCGCCATCGAAGAAGGATTGGCTGTCCGGGGCACGATAGGGCTGCTTACTGCGCTTTCTGATGCTTTCCGGGATCAGTCCCTGCATGGTCTGTTTGAGCAGATATTTCTCATTCAATCCCATGATCTTGTACCGGCTGGGGAGTGTGGCCGCGAACTCTATCACCCGATGGTCGAGGAAGGGGTATCTGCCTTCGATGGAGTTTGCCATCGCCACCCGGTCCCCCTGAGAGCTGAGCAGATAACCGGATAGCAGGGTGTTGGCCTCGATGTATTGGTCCCGGTTAAGGGGCTTCCAGGTATCGATATCCACGGGTAGGATGCGATCGATGCTGTCGAAGCCGACCGGCTGGCTGACCGCTGCCCGCGCCTCATCGGAAAAGAACTGTAAAATGCGTTGGGTGGTGGCCCAACGGGGTATATGAGCAAAATAGGGCTTGTCGAGATGTTCCATGCCCTGCTGAAAAAAACGTTTGGAAAAGGCTCCGCTGGATGTGGGTGAATGCTTCAGATAGGGATAGAGGCGCTGCAGAATCAGGGGTCGCCACTCTGAATCGGGGGCATGGCTCCAGAAGCGCCTGACCTTGGCCTCTTTGAAGATATCGTAACCGCCGAATACTTCGTCCGCCCCCTCACCGGTCAAGACCACCTTATAACCTGCCTCCCGCACCGCGGAGGAGAGGAGCATCAGTGGGGTTGGCGCGGTCCTGACAATCGCCGATTCGGTGTGTGTAATGACCCGCGGGAAAGCCGCGCCGATGTCTGAACGTTTACACTGCACATGGGTGTGATTGGTACCCAGATAGTCGACCAGGTCTTTCTGAAAGCCGCTCTCGTCAAACTCTTCGTCTTCGAATCCGATGGAGAATGTCCGTAGCGGTGTATCGGTGAAGTTCTTGATCAGGGAGGTGAGTACCGACGAATCCAAGCCGCCACTGAGATAAGCGCCTACCGGTACATCGGAACGCAGTTGCAATCGCACCGAATCGATCATCAACGCTTTCAGCTCCTCACTCCACTGGGCCACGGATTTGTGGTGATCGATCTGTTCGTTGGGGTAGCGCCAGTCCCAATACCTGGAGAGGTTTTTGCTGCCGTTTTCGATCACCATCAGGTGACCTGGGGGGACCACCTCCACCGATTCGAAGAGTGAGTGAGGGGGGAGTGTCGCCCAGAAGGTAAAGACCTCCTGTAGGGCGGTCAGGTTGATCCGGCGGGGGATGGCGGGGTGGGCGAAGAGGGATTTCACCTCCGAGGCGAAGTAGAGTCTGCCCCCCGTTTCAATGGTGAACAGGGGGCGTATGCCTGTTCTGTCCCTGGCGAGAATCAGTTTCTGCTTGTTGCTGTCCCACAGGGCGATGGCGAACTGCCCGTTCAGATGGTCGACGAATCCCTCTGCATACTCTTCATACAGGTGAACGATGACCTCGGTATCTGAGTGGGTATAGAAGCGATGTCCCTGTTTCTTTAACTGGGCGGTCAGTTCCACATAGTTGAATATCTCGCCATTGAAGACCACCTGCACCGACTGATCCTCATTGTGGATCGGCTGATCGCCACCTGCCAGGTCGATTATGCTGAGGCGCGCGTGGGCCAGTCCCACTCTGTCACGGCAGTAGTAGCCATAACCGTCGGGACCACGGTGATGAACGGCATGTATCATCCCCTCGAGTTCACTTCGGGAGGGAAGAGCGCCGCCTTTGAGATTGAGAATGCCTGCTATACCGCACATAATATCTGTTACTTTATTAATCCAAACGCTATCTTTTCACAATTAATAGTCGACACGCTTGTCACTCGCCTGCCACTGGTTGAACAGGTCGAGACTTCGTTCCCTGAATAGTTGTTGGGTGATTATGCCCCTTTTATCCATTGGCATGCATAGTTCTCCCAGTATGTAACTGTCATTAAAGCCGATGGCTGCGGCGTCGTCTGCTTTGGCGGCATAGACCAGACGGCCTATATGGGCCCAATAGGCGGCGCTCAAGCACATCGGGCAGGGTTCGCATGTGGTATAGAGTACACTGCCTGGTAGATGATAGCTTGCTGCTTTGCTGCAGGCATCGCGTATCGCTAAAATTTCCGCGTGGGCAGTGGGATCGTTGCGTTTTATCACCTGATTCCAGCCGCGCCCGAGAATCTGGCCATGCAAGACAATAACCGCGCCGAAGGGGCCGCCATCCCCCTGTTTAATACTCAATTGGGCCAGATTCAGGGCCTCGGTCATAAATATTTCATCCCGTTGATCCATCCTGTCTACTCCCAGCGAAAGGTTTTCGAACCTATGATGACAAAACATAAAGTAAACAGAGAGAGGATGAACAATTGGGAGACCACATCCATAAAACCGGCGCCCTCAATCATGACTGCCCGGGCGGCATCGACCATGTGAGTCAAGGGTAGGATCAATGATAAATTCTGCACCAGGGGATGAGAACCCTCCAGCGAGAACCAGACCCCGGAGAGCAGCATCATAGGCCAGCTCATCAGATTCAGCAGTCCATTAGCCGCCTCTTCACTGGTGATGCGTGCCGCTATCAGCAGACCGACGCTGATCATGCTGAGCGCACCGAGAATGAGGATCAGAAACAGCACCCAGTAGGAGCCTACCATACGGAAATCCACCACCAGGTCGGTCCCCGCATAGACCAGCACGGTGACCGCCACGATCATCAGTAGGCGTGATGCGATCTGCGCCGAGATGAACTCGAAGGCACTGAGCGGGGTTGCCCGCAAGCGTTTCAAAACACCGTTTTTTCTATACCTGACAATAACAAAGCCAACGCCAAACAGGGCGCTGAACATGATGTTCATACCCAGGACGCCAGGGATAAGCCAATCCACATAGCGAATCTCCGAGCCACTGAGCGCTTCGCGCTGCAGCCCGTAGGGCACTAACAGCTGTTCCAGGAGGTAACCCTTGGGGGAGGTGCTGTTGACCCAATAGCGATTGTTTTGCAGGTCAAGTAGCAGATCGATCTGGTGTCTGTCCACTTTGTCGATTGTTTTCTTCAGGTCACTTACCGGGATGAAGTCCACATACCGGGTTGTCAGAAAAGTGTCCAGGCCGTGGTTCTGTGCTGGATCACCATGGAGCCCAATCTTGTAGAGTTCTTCCTGCCCGGTGGTGAACGCAAAGGCGAAACCCATGACAATCAATACCGGCATGATCAGGTTCCAGCCGAGTGCGGTGCGGTCGCGTAAAAACTCCAGGTTGCGTGCCTGTAAAGCGGCTAAAAAACGACGAAATGACATAGTTCTAGGTACGCAAGTGGTGCCCGGTCAGTTCCAGGAACAGGTCTTCCAGGGTCGGTGAACGCACCTGTAACTGTTGCAAAGAGATCTGCTGGGCGGCCAGGTGGTGTATGGTGGCATCCACATCCCTGGAAAGGATCTCCATCTGACCATTCTGGGGGTGGAGCGTAGAGGCCTCATCGGCGTGAAAATCCTCGGGCAGGGCATTGAGGGGCAGGGTGATTACCGATTTATCGAAATGGTTGGCCAGCAGGGTTTGAGGATTGCCCTGGGCGATGATCTTGCCGTGGTCCATGATGATGATTTCATCACACAGTTCAAATGCCTCCTCCATGTAGTGCGTGGTCAGCACCAGGGTCTTGTTCTCAGCTTTGATGCGGCGCACCTGTTGCCACAGGTTGCGCCGTGACTGAGGATCCAGGCCGGTGGTGGGTTCGTCGAGAAATACGACCTCCGGATCGTTGATCAGGGCAATGGCCAGCAGCAGTCGCTGCTTTTGTCCGCCCGAGAGTTTGCGCGTATCCCGCGACAGGAACTCCTGCAGCACGCAGATCTCCACTAACTCCGCGATCGGCCGGGTCTTTGTGTAGAACTGCTGAAACATCTTCAGTACCTCGTCCACCCGGATATATTCCTGCAGCGCGGTGTGCTGAAACATGATCCCCGCCTCGTTTCGGAAGCGTTTGCCCAGGGGTTCGCCCTTGTAGTGTATCTGGCCCGATGTGGGGGTTTTGATACCTTCCAGCATCTCTACCGTGGTGGTTTTGCCGGCACCATTGGGGCCGAGCAGGCCGAAACAGACACCGCGGGGGATGGAAAAGCTGACCCCGTCAACCGCCTTGATCCCCCCATAGTGTTTGCAGAGTTTTTCCGCCTCAATCATGACGGAGTCGTCCGGGGTGTGAAGTCACGATAGAAACATGACCTCGATATCGTGGATATCGTCGGCGACGCCCTCGATTTCGATAATATTGACCTCGGGTTCCAGACCGATCTTTTTGAAGGCCGGGATTTCCGACCAGTTCGAAGTGTCGATGGTGGTGTCGCTGTTCATCAGCGACTCGAGTCGTGCTACGAGAACGATATCCACATAGTCGGCATTCCCCTTGCTATTGTAGTCGAGATTGAGGTAATTGGCTGGTACCTGGATCAGGGATTCAGGGAATTCCCAGATTGTGAGAATGCGTTGCCCAATCTGGGGGCTCAAGGCATCGATGATCCTGTCCAGTTCATCGGCATCCTCAAGCAGTTCGTCGTGATTCTCCGCCATGGCGAGAATCGGCAGGGCGCCGATATTGTGGATCAGCCCCGCCAACATGGCTTGCTCTTTGTCCAGGTGCTCTGTGTTTGAGGCGAGGACGCGGCTGATGGCGGCGATCTGCACGCTCTCCTCCCAGGTCTGTCTGAATTTGGCATCGAGCAGGTCACTGGTGGCCTGAAAGATCTGCTGCATAATCAGGCTGACTACCAGGCTGCGCACTAGTCGTATCCCCAGCCGTGCAACCGCCATCTGTAGATTGTCGATGGTCACTCGGCCGCGATAGAGGGGACTGTTGGCAACCTGCAGCAGACGCGCCGAGAGAGCCGCATCAGAGGCGATAATGTCGGCAATCTGGTTGGCTGAACTCTGTTCTCTCTCCACAGCATCCCTAACCTTCAGAGCGACTTCAGGCAGTGTGGGGAGGGTAATGCGGTTTTGGTCGATTGCGTCGTTAAGTTTTTG
>JASFJX010000090.1:0-9275 GCA_050119385.1 Candidatus Thiodiazotropha sp.
CCTCGATATCGCCAATGGAGATCAACAGCCTGGGTGCGAGTCGAAATAGATTGGCTGATCGGTCCGGTTCGTAAGCGATGATTCGACTGACTATGAGATTGCGTCTTCCCAGTTTTATGTCATCACCGATATCTATCCCCAATAGGGGTAACAGGCGCTCCTCCAGCCAGGCTTCACCCGATGCCGGTACAGTGTGGGCAACCCGGTCCTCTTCAGTCACGCTGTCACGCACCCGCATCTGGCCGCGCAGGGGATAACTATCCGAGACCCCTTTGACCTGAACCAGTTGGGTTGTCTCACGATGCAGGATGACGCTGGGGAAGCTGAGAGTAGTCGCGTAGGTGAGTTCTCTTCGCTCTGCCTCTTGAATAAGGTGCTCCGGTAGTGGTTGATTACTCACGACCCTGAGATCGGCCGCCAATACCTCGCTCGCCTGGCGTGCCATGGCGTGCTCGATGCGGTCGGTAAAGAAACCGACTGATGTCACTGAAGCTACGGCAATCACCAAGGCAATGGCCAGCAGCCTGAGCTCCCCAGCGCGCCAATCCCGGCGCAGCAATCGCAAGGCAAAGCGCAATGAGCTCAAGTTTCTGCCTCCAAAACACCATCGCGCAGATAGAGGCGACGATTACATCGCTCGGCCAGCATTTCGTCATGGGTAACCAGGATCAACACGGTATGACTCTGTTCCTGCAGCTTGAATAGCAAATCAGCCACCCGTTCTCCGGTATGGGAATCCAGATTGGCGGTCGGTTCATCCGCAAACAGGACCTTAGGATCGGGAGCGAAGGCCCGGGCCAGGGCAACTCGTTGTTGTTCACCCCCTGAAAGCTGGGAGGGATAGTGGTGCAGGCGTTGTGCCAGCCCGGCTTCTGACAGGGCCATTTTGGCCGCCCGTTCAGGATTATCATGTCCTGCCAGTTCGAGGGGCAACATCACATTCTCCAGGGCAGTCATGCCTGAGAGCAGTTGGAAGGATTGAAAAACAAAGCCCACCTTGCCGGCACGTAGGGCAGCGCGACCATCCTCATCCAAACCGCTGAGCGAGGTGCCGAACAGCCTGACCTCGCCGGATGACGCCTCATCCAGGCCGGCCAACAGCCCCAATAGTGTCGATTTGCCAGAACCTGAGGCACCGAGGATCGCCACTGCCTCGCCGGGTGATACCGCCAGGTCGATCCGGTGCAGGATATCTATCCGACCGGCGGCCGTTTCGACGAACTTCTCCAGGCCACTTGCGGTCACAGGGTGTTGAATGGATGATGATTGCAACATGAACAAGATCCTACGGCTGTTATTACTCTTATCTCTTATCTCGCCTTTGTCGGTGAGTGCGTCGTCGCTCAAGCTGTTGGTCGTCGGTGACAGTTTGAGTGCCGGTTATGGCGTCACCACCGAGCGCCGCTGGGTGACGCTCCTGACGCAGCGCTTGGAGAAGCATTGTGGCTCCTTCAGCGTAGTCAATGCCAGTATCAGTGGTGATACGAGCAAGGGTGGATTAAGCCGGCTTCCTGCCCTGTTGACGAATCACCGGCCCGATATCGTCGTCATCGAACTTGGCGGTAACGACGGTTTGCGTGGTATCGCCATCAAAACCATGCGGCAGAATCTGCAACAGATGGTGAGCCTTGCCAAACAGGCCAACGCTTCGGTACTGTTGCTGGGTGTCCGTTTGCCGGCGAACTATGGCGAAGATTTCGTCAACGCCTTCCATCAAGTCTATTATGATGTCGCCAAGGCGGAATCAGTTCCCCTGGTGCCTTTCTTTTTGCAGGATGTCGCCCTGAATAGGCAGCTCATGCAGGCCGATGGTATCCATCCCAATGACCAGGCCCAGCCAATCCTTCTGGAGAATGTCTGGCCACAGCTGCGTAGCATGATTACCGATCAAGGCGTATTGGCGGTTCGCTGTAACAATTGAACACAAATCATTGCTTAATTTAGTATTCGTTCAGAAAGAGTGATTAGTTTTCTGGCCCTCGGTGCCCGGCGGTTTTCTTTCGCCGACGCTGCAACAGTATACCCCAAGGGCACTTCCTTCGGGGGCATTCCGCTGGTGATTTAAAATCCTGCGGAGGTTACCTATATAGGCCGAGCACCTGATGGATCGGATAAAGGAGCAAAAAATATTGGAATCAAGCTTTTATGACACTGAATAATGGGTATAATCCCCAGCTCCTATGGCGGTAGGTATCGGTCCCCCCGCAACGAGAAGCTGTGAACCCCGTCAGGCCCGGAAGGGAGCAGCGGCAGCAGTGGCATCGTGTGCCGGGGTGTGGCTGGTACTTCCCGCCACCCAATCAGCCCGGTAATCAAGTAATTTGGGTTCAGGGCTTCAAGCAAGTGTTCCGGCGAGAATTCTCAATTGGCGGCATAGGTCTGTTTGTAGGCGTTATAGTCTGCAATCACTCGCTGCATGGCATCGTCCTGATAGGGCTGCAGTCCCCTCATGGCCATATACTTGGCACCGCGTCCAACTTCGACGCCAGCATCCATGAAGCGGAAGTCGAGGCGCACGGCACCCTTTTTTCCCTGGACATCCAAACTTGAACCGGTGGATTCCAGTCTGGGATCATTGAGGTCGAGACGATCAAGATTGATCTCCATACTCTGATAGATAACCAGTGGGCGTGTAGGGTTAATCATGACCCCCTCTGCGGCCATCAGTGGTACGAGTATGTGGGGAAACGCCTTCCCCGAGAAGGCGACATAATGGCTGCATAGGCGATTGATGAGTTGCGGTTCACGAGTGACATCCCCTTCACGCTCTATTGAGAGATACTGTTTGCCCTCATCATCCACAACCTCGATCCGTGAAGCATCGCTGTCGGGAAAGATGACCGCATTGTCTCTCACCATACCGGAGAAGGTGAAATACATATGCTCACTCAGTCCAAGGTGATTTAGGGCGACGGAAAAGAGCAGATCCCCGGGTACACAAAACATCTTTGCATCCGCGTTGTGTAACGGATTGAAATCGTTAGCAATCTCTTTTGCGAAGCGGCTGGCTTGGTCACGTGTGAACAGGACCTGGTCACCTTTGCTAGTGAAATAGTTGGCCAACACCATAACAGCTATTCCTCAGATTCAAATTAGCAGGATCATATCAGGAGCTGTTGAGTTAGCATAGTTGAGATCTATATGACACTATAGGACCGATTGATCAAAGCGTTGTTCGATAATTTTATGGACGGAAGATATGTCACCGGCAGGTGTGGTAACTGAAACCGGGTAGAAACAATTTGTCGTTACTCAAAAAATCATGCATGAAACGAGGTATATGGTAATTCCGCGACAGTCGGTGAGGTGGCTTCGTTGGTTGCTTCTGCTCTCCACTTGTTTGTTGCTTGCAGGCCTCTACTTGCCGATGCTGACACTGACCAAGTTTTTGTTTATTGCCAACTCGTTTTCCGTCATCTCGGGAATACTGGAGTTGTTGCAGAGGGGGCATTGGTTTCTATTTGTCCTGGTGGGGTTGTTTAGTGTAATTCTGCCTATCGTGAAAATTCTACTATTGTTCCTATTGCTGCAACTGCGCGAAGTCAACTCGAGCCGATACATTAAAACCCTGAAGTTAATGCATGATTACGGACGCTGGGGAATGTTGGATGTGATGGTGGTTGCAGTGATGATCGTTGCGGTTAAATTGGATGTCATCGTGGAGATCGAACTGCATGCCGGGCTATACCTGTTTGCTGCCGCGGTATTGCTGATCATGTACATCACCCATAGGCTTGCAGGCTATACACAATCACAATGACACCAGCAGTCAACGTCGCGAAAAAGGCCGGGATCAAGTTTAAAACTCATGCATACGGGCATGATCCGAAGCATCCATCCTATGGACTCGAAGCAGCTGAAAAACTCGGCATTCCCCCTGAAAGAGTATTCAAGACACTGGTAGTGGCACTGGATGGTCGGCAATTGGCAGTGGCAGTGGTCCCAGTCTCATCACAACTTGATCTGAAGGTGTTCGCAAAAGCGGTGAAGGTGAAGAAGGTTACCATGGCTGACGCTAAGCAGGTCGAGCGATGCACCGGTTATGTATTGGGTGGGGTCAGTCCGTTGGGGCAGAAAAGGCCCCTGTTAACCCTGATTGATCGTTCTGCGGTCGATTTTCCTACGCTTTACGTGAGTGCAGGGCGACGTGGGTTGGAAATTGAACTTGCCGCAGATGATCTGTCGAACTTATTGAATGCGCGTTTTGTTGAAATCGCCAAGCACAGTGGCGAATGAATCGGCTAGTATTTAAGCATTGATAAAGACCTTACGAGGTATTTGCAATGAGTGCTGAGCGGCAGAAAACAGACAGCCGGGTATCCAATACAAGGATTTCCAGCACCCACAGATTGATTCGCCCACTCGACCTGTTAGGTGAATTACCTATAAGCAACTCGATTTATGAGCATGTGCTCGAGGTGCGCAACACCCTTCATGATATCTTAAGCGGAGATGATCTACGTCCAATGGTGATCGTCGGACCCTGTTCGATTCACGATCCGGCCGCGGCTATGGACTATGCGCAAAGACTGAAGCCATTGGCAGAGGCACTAAGTGATCGTCTGTACATTGTAATGCGGGTCTATTTCGAAAAGCCGCGTACAACGATTGGCTGGAAAGGCTTGATTAATGATCCGGAGATGAACGGTTCGTTCGACATGGGTAAGGGATTGCGTCTGGCCAGGCAATTGCTGCTCGACATCAATAATCTTGGGCTGGCAACAGCCACTGAAATACTTGAACCGTTTACTCCTCAGTATATCGGTGATCTGCTCGGTTGGGTGGCGATCGGTGCGCGAACCACAGAGAGTCAAACCCATCGTCAGATGGCCTCCGGCCTCTCGGCTCCGGTGGGTTTCAAGAATTCTACCGACGGTAACATCAAGGTGGCTTTAGATGCTATGCTATCGGCTGCCAGTCCACACACCTTTCTTGGAATCAATGAGTTAGGGGAGACCTCCATTGTTGAAACTACGGGTAATAGTGATACTCATCTGATTCTACGTGGTGGTAGTCGGGGTGCCAATTATGATGAAGCAGATGTTTACAAGACGGCAGAGATGTTAGATTCCAAAGGTCTTAACTCAAGACTCATGGTTGATTGTTCACATGCGAACAGTGGCATAGATCACACTCGCCAGGTTTTAGTTTGGGATAATCTAGTGAGTCAGATATGCAGGGCAAGAAACGATAATGAGCAACCCCTTATCCTTGGAGCAATGCTGGAAAGTAATATCCATGCGGGAAAGCAGGAGATAAGAGATGAGTTGGCTTATGGTGTTTCAGTTACCGACGCATGTATCGATTGGAAGACAACGGAACAACTCTTGCTCAAGGGTTATAATGAACTAAAATGAGATCTTAAAAATTCATGAACGTGAATGCTTATCTGGTGGGAAATGTATAATGAAGATTGCATACAACCTTATATTAATTATGTTTTTATTACCATTGTTGGTAGGATGTCCGAAAGAATATCAAGAGGTCACAGTAGTAATGCCAAAAGACTTGACGAATGATCTTGAAACAGTCGCAAATGCAAAGGTGTTCTTTGGGCATCAATCAGTTGGGAACAATATAATCGATGGTTTGCAATCGATATCCGATAACATCAAAAGTGTGGACCTGAGAGTTTCTGATTACGAGTCTTACCAGCCCGATGACAAAGGTTGCCTATTGCATACGCGGGTTGGTAAGAATAGAGAGCCGGAATCCAAGTGTATTGATTTTGGCCGGATTATCGATGAAGAATTAAGTGACAAAATTGATTATGCATTATTGAAATTCTGTTATGTTGATATCGATAGGGACTCGAATGTCTCAAAGGTTTTTAATGATTATAAGCAGACCATCGATGGTCTTATGTCAAGACATCCAGAAATAACTTTTGTCCACACAACGGTTCCGCTCAAGCTTGTAAGGAGTGGCTGGAAATTATGGATAAAGGAACTACTGGGAAAAGAGAACTTAAGTAAACTTGACAATATTAAACGTAATGAATTCAATGAGCTTCTCAAAGCAACTTATGGTGTAGAGCGACTGATCGATATAGCTAAGAGTGAGTCTACCTATCCGGATGGCAAACGAGAGGCATTTGAGATGGATGGTAAGACATACTATTCACTTATCTGGGGTTACACTAACGATGGTGGGCATCTGAATGATAATGGTAAAATCCAAGTAGCCTCAACCTTTGTGCAAGAGTTGGCGCAGATCATTCGTGATAGTTCTTCCGTCGCTGAATAGATTCGAACCGCAGCTTCATTCCTCCGGCTGTTGAAATTCATTCAGGCGAGTATTGAGAGAAGGCAAATCAGTAAAAATACAAGTTTACTTGTAGTAAATGAGTGTTTTGAGCATGATTTTAATCATATATCGTGCCGCGCGAGTTGAATTTCAACAGCCTGTTATGCCCGGATTAGGGGCATCATATTGCTGTTCTCACAGTGCCAAGATGTAAAAGTGCCAGAGATCGTAGAGTATGGTGCTAATGATGGTCAGCCTAAGAAAGGGTGAAGCCTCCCGATAACGAAATCAACATCCCTCAAACATAGGCATTCAATCGCTTCATAGTTCAAGCTAAGCCGATATGTGCCGATATCCCTCAATGAGCGTGTCGATAGAGCGAACAATCTCAAGCGACTAAAGAGCGTCCGTTGTATTGAGCGAAAAAATCTCCCGGGTAGAGAGGGATAGAGTAAATAATTTCCCGAGGTAAAAGGTTATGGCACTGGATCAAGATAAGGATGTCTTGCAGGCTGATATCTCCTCACTTGAAAGCAAACGGCAAATACTAAAACATATCATTGATATCGCCAAGGCGATTGAGAGTATGCAAGATAGTCTCAATGCGGTACTGGTGCTCGGTGTCGACACCACGGATATTACGGAAGGTGAGCTCATTCTTTACAACGCCTTGAGTGATTCACTACGTAATCTGCCGGTTACCAGGATAAAGCAATATTTCAACAATCTTGAATTAATTGTCAAGGGACAGCTGGATAAAATCCTGCGATTCTCCGGCCTCGATTTTTCTGAAGATGAGAGTGTCGAGTTTATTTCTCTGTGCAGCGATGAGAGTGATGTCAATCCCTTTGATCTGCTCGAGGAGTTCAAGCGTACGGCTCAAACCACGGTTTCGTTAAGGGTATTACTGCGTAAGCGCGGGATCACCACAACTGGATCACTCATTCCAGTCTCGTCGTCAATCATCAAACAACAGCTTCAACATTTGGAGGCTCAAGAGAGTCAACAGCGGGCCAAGGCTAAGGAGAAAATTCTTGAGATACAGGAAGATGTGAAGGGTATGCTTGAAAACCCAAACTACCCAAACGGTATGAAACAGATCCTCAAAGAGGTGCTGGACAACTTGGATAGGGATATCAGACTGCTGGAGAAGGGGGCAGCTATTAACAAACTTAGTTTTGTCATAGAGTCAAAAGAGGTGCTGAGTGTGGAGCGGCCGAATATTGAACTCGAAGAGATCGAACAGATTGAGATTGGCGAGGTTGCAGAGAAACAAACTGGTACGACTTTTTCTACCTCAGCCAGCCGCTGGCTCAATAGTTCATGGGATGTCTCCTGGGGTGATATCATAAATGGTGAGAGTAGCTGATGCTGGTCTGTAAGGCTTTATACCGAAGACGTCTGTAGCAGGTTGCGAGGCCATGCCTTGAAACTGTCAGGAGACCCTATTCAACCTGGACATTTCTCTGTATTACTGGTTTAATTGCTTTTTACCAATAGTTCGGTTGTTGAGTATTGATAAGGTCAATACCAGGTATAGTCCTGCTATATATTAACCCTCGGCTACACTCTACTGAATCACTGACTATCTGAATCGAGGACAATCATTCTATGCCTCATGAGTTGAGACAGGCAGCGCTCGACTATCATCGCTCACCCAAACCAGGCAAGCTTGAGATCAAGGCTACCAAGCCGATGGCTAACCAGAGGGATCTGGCGCTAGCCTATTCACCCGGAGTGGCGGTTGCTTGTGAAGAGATTGCTGCTGATCCAAACAAAGCAGCAGATTATACCGCCCGGGGCAATCTGGTGGCTGTGGTTACGAATGGCACGGCGGTTCTTGGTCTCGGTTCTATCGGCAGTCTTGCCTCCAAGCCGGTAATGGAGGGTAAGGCAGTACTGTTCAAGCAGTTTGCCGACATCGACGTCTTCGATATCGAAATAGACGAACAGGATCCGCAACACTTTGTCGATACGGTGGCTCGGCTAGAACCCAGCTTTGGTGGTATCAATCTAGAGGATATCAAGGCGCCGGATTGTTTCATCATTGAGGAAGCACTTAAGGCGCGCATGAATATTCCGGTGTTCCATGACGATCAGCATGGCACCGCTATCGTCGTTTGTGCCGCCATACTGAATGGTCTTAAAGTGGTGAGTAAGTCTATCGAAGAGGTTAGACTGGTTACCGCCGGTGCGGGCGCTGCTGCCCTGGCTTGCCTTGGACTGCTCGTCGATATGGGGATGAGACGGGAGCATATTATCGTCACCGATGTGGCAGGTGTGATCTACAAGGGTCGGACCAATGAAATGGATCCCTACAAAGGGGCCTATGCCGTCGATACCCCGCACCGTACCTTGGAACAGGCACTGGAAGGGGCTGATATATTTTTAGGGCTATCCGCAGCCGGGGTACTGAAAGCGCAATGGCTGCCTAAGATGGCAGCCGATCCGCTCATTCTGGCGCTGGCCAATCCGACCCCGGAGGTGATGCCGGAAGAGGCAAAGGCTATCAGACCGGATGCGATTCTGGCGACGGGCCGTACCGACTATCCCAATCAGGTCAATAATGTGCTCTGTTTTCCATTCCTGTTTCGCGGTGCACTCGATGTAGGGGCGAGCGAGATCAATCGTGAAATGAAATTGGCCTGCGTGCGCGCCATTGCAGAGATGGCTCAAGTGGAATCCTCTGATGTGGTGCGTTCTGCCTATGGTGGGCAGCAATTACAGTTTGGCCCGGACTACCTGATTCCGAAACCGTTCGATCCCCGTTTAATGGAGAACGTCCCCTATGCGGTCGCGGTTGCGGCGATGGAGTCGGGCGTTGCACAACGGCCCATAAGCGACCTGGATGCCTATCGCGAACAATTGCAGCACCGGGTCTTTCGCACCAGTATAACCATGCGCCCTGTGTTTGAGCGTGCGCGTGATGAGTTGCGGCGGGTAGTCTATGCCGAAGGCGAGGAGGAGCGCGTCCTTGAGGTGGCCCAACAGGCGGTTGATCAGGGCATTGCGCAGCCGGTGTTGATCGG
>JASFJX010000091.1:0-9263 GCA_050119385.1 Candidatus Thiodiazotropha sp.
CGGATGCGTTGTAGCTGACCTGCCATTCTCCAAGGGCGTTCTCCAATTTGCCCTGGGCTCCTATCCAATGCCAGAAATCGATAAAGTCACGGGTGGCGTTTTCCATGCTGAACGCCATTGTATGAGTTTTGTCTTTGAGAAAGAGTGAAATATTACAGGCCACGGTATCCAGGTAGTCGGAGGCGATCTGTGTCGCCGACTGCTGTTGCCCGCCCATCAGGATGCCTTCTCTGTAGGCCTGCATGATGCCGTACTCCTTGCGCTTGACGAAGCTCATCACCGAATGTTCGCGCTCTCGGGTTAGATTTACATAGTAGGCATCGTTACCATATACACAGTCGAGTCTGCCGAGTAACCAGCAGAGCCTGTTATCCGCTTCGATATGGTTCTCGGGGTAGCTCAGCCGCTGCTCTCCTGTCAGGGTGGAACGGGACTCGTGGGCCGCTGAATAGTTGCTGATGTGTTGGCAGGCCTGAATGAAGGTCGTGGATCCGCACCTGCCGGCGTTGAGGATAAAGATATTCATACTAATTGATAGACGCTAAAGCCTGCCGCCAGTTGTCACGATCCTCACTGTAGGAGCAGAGTGCCTGTAGGATCTGATCTCTGCGTTGTTGCCGATGTGATGCTGAGCTGATCATACCATTACCCGATGAGTCTTCACTGAAGTTGAGTGCCATGTTTTGCATGAATCGCTGAAAATTCTCAATAGCATTTGCGGCATCCGGATTGTGCCACCACCAATGGTTTCGGTCTTCGATCTGTTGTTTGAGTCTATCCAGCTTTATCATGATCTCCTGCTGCATTTGGTGGTAGCGATCCAATAGGGAGGATTCGGTATCGAGCAGAATCTGTTCAATCTGTTTTACGCTCATCGGCCGTTGCGGGTATCCGGATGCGACCAGTGCCTGCAGGGAGAACAGCATGATATCGCCAAAGAACTGGCGTTCGAATTCTTCGGAAATATCGATGCCCTCCCGGCCCTTGTCGATGCCCGGCCTGAATTCGGATTCCCCGGTCATCTCCTGGGTGCGCTTATGTAACAACGGCAGATTGGCGGAAACGAATCGGTTGCCCAGCTCGGCTTTCATGATGCGCCCCAGTTGTGGTCCTGCCATCCTCAATTTCAGTGTCGCAAAGGGGATAAAGTAATCCAGTGCCTGTGGGCTGAGTATGTAGTTACCGGTGTAAAGGGTGCGGGCCGGTGTGAGTACCGTTGCGTCAGGCGGATTGGTATAGATATTTTGCCGAGTGAGATGCACGCCATCGAAAAAGCGTTTCAATAGTTGGGAAAAATTGTTGAAACAGGCGAGCAGGTTATGTTTGCCCTGCAGGTTGCATTGGAAGCGGAAGGTCTCCTGTTCAGCGTGAAATCCAAACAGGTCTGCCATGTCATGGTAGGCTGCATCGCCTGCCTCCTCGATCTGCTGTTGATGAAACTGGCACGCATGCTCGGACTCGAGTCTGGCGATATCGGAGAGGAATCCCAGCACATCCTGCAGGAAGTTACCTGCCATCACTGCCGGTGATACCGGCGGGTCACCCACCACCTTGCCAGTCAATACCAGGGTGTTGGTGGTGCTGAAGATGCGATCGAGGCGATGGAAATAGTTGATACTGAAGAGGCCATCCCGATGGCTGGGTGTGTTGACCTGGAACTCCTGGTCACTATCGACGAACCAGATCAATGTGGCTGCTTCATCACTGAGAAGTTGCTTCAGCTTAAGATAGCTGAGGTTGCGGGTGATGGAGGCACCTTTATGGTGGAATTGGTCGGTAGGGTGGTCGCCTAGGATGCTGGTCAGATTCCACTGTTGTGTGTTGGTCAGATCATCGAGCAGTTGTCGTTGCTCACTCTGACCGAAGTAGATGGTCTTTAGTCCCTGTTGGGTAAACTGCTGTTGTATCTGTTTGTTCCTGGCCTTGTTGCCTGGCTCCTTACTGTCGTCCGCGATCAGTGCTGTTATCTTTGTGTACTTCTGGTGCATGAAGCCACCATAACCGAAGCGATGGCACAGGACATTCAGGCTGTCTAGACAGCTTTGCAGATGCTGGGGTCTGTCAGCGACAGGTATGACGACTATGAAGCGATGACGCTCATCGGCTGTCTGATCGGCGATCAGCGACTCCATCTCCAGAAACAGCTGCTGATGAAGGTTGAGTAGATCCTCGGGATAGGCCCGGCGCTGCATCTCCCGCTCCAGGAACAGGGTTGCACTATCGATCAGTTCGATCAGGGAAGCTGAATGGCTGTTGTCCCAGTCGGCCCTCGAGATCTGTCGCCAGCGCTCGCGGTTTTTTTGCAACCATGGGTGGGCAGCAAACTGGCTGAAGAAGCTTTGTAGTGCTGGTAATCTGTCTGGTGCCATGGTTTATGGTTTTCAGGCAGCTGGTCAGCGTTTGGAGGAGTAGTTGGGAAAGGCGTCCTTGTCGATCGGGATATCGATCAGGTTGATAGCCTGTTGTAAATCATACTGTTCAAACAACTGCTCAACATCCTCCGCTGTCGTTACCTGTTTGTAGTTAATGCCAAAGGTTTTGGCGAGATGGCTATAGTCGGGATTGATGAAGTCGCAGTTGATATAGCGTTGTTGATAGAGCTGATGCTGGTTTTTTCGAATCAGCCCCATGGTGCCGTTGTTGAATAGTACGATATTCAGCGGTTGTCGGTAGTTCACCGCTGTCATGATCTCCATGCAACACATTTGAAAACCACCGTCACCAAGGATGGCAAAGGTGGGTTTCCTGGTAGTGAACTGGGCACCGATCGCAGCGGGGATGGCATGTCCCAATGATGATATGCCTGAGTTGGGGAAGTATTGGTTACTACTGGAGACTTCATAGAAGTTCTGGGCGAAGATGATATTGTCATCGAACACCCTGATCTGTTGCGGAAAGTTTGTGGCTAGTCTCTCAAAGAACGCTTCAGCGAGGGAGAAACCCGATTTGAATATGCTGTAGTCGCCACCGGTGGATGACTTGAGGTCAGTAATTTTATCCTCTGTTTCTGCGCTGGGGAGTTTTGCTTCGCCGGTCCCGCTCAGGTTTTCCAAAAGAGCGTAGATGACATCTCCGATATCGCTGTAAATAGCCAGCTCGGCATTGAACACCTTTTCCAATTGGTGAGGGTCGTTGTCGATCTGAACGATTTTTCGATCCCTCAATAGGGAGTGATCCCAAAGGTAGCTGGTCCTCTCATTGAATCCGGCACCGAGAATGATCAGCAGATCCGCTTTTTCCACGATGAACTTGTAGGCATTGCCGCTGGAAGTGACACCCAAGCTACCCAGGGCGAGTGGGGAGTCTTCATTGATAACGCCCTTACCCTTGAGACTGGTTGCGACCGGAATTTGCATCGTTCGGCTAAGCGCATTGATAGATTCCCGGGCACCCGAACGGATAGCTCCGTATCCGGCGATAATCACCGGTTGCCGCGCTTCCTTAAGCAGATCGCACAAGCAGTCCAGTTTTTCGCCATCGATATGGTTGTAGATCGGATCAGGTCTGACGGTCAGGTCATCGAGCAGGGTTTCTTCGATCAACTCACTCTGTACATTGAAGGGGATACTGAGCAATACCGGTCCCGGATTGGGATCAAACAGAGCCTTGCTTGCCTGAATCAGGACTTGCGGCAGATAGTCGGTTCTCTCTATCGTTTTACTGTAGCGAGTGATCTGATTAAAGAGTGTGGCCTGGTTGAAGCTGCCACCTTCGCCGGAACTCTCCTGCAGCCCCCCTTTACCGAAAATATAGGTAGGCGCCTCGCCGGTGATGGCAATCACCGGTTGTTTATCCGCATAGGCATTGGCAATACCTGTGATTAAATTGGTGGCGCCCGGTCCCGCGGTGGCGATACATGCGCCAACCCTGCCCGATGTCTTTGCATATCCCCCTGCCATGTAGGCAGCCCCCTGTTCATGCTTGGCCAGGATGGCTTCAATAGTGGAGTCGTAGAGGGCATCATAGATAGGCAGAATGTGGGCGCCCGGGATACCGAAAATGGTATCTATACCAAGGCGTTCAAGATATCTGACTATAAATTCGCTGACTTTTATCTTCATCGAACTGCTCTAGCTCAACAGCCACATTGCGGTTGAAATGGTGCAATGGGCTTCTGAGTCTCTCCGTAAGGCGCTATATCAATCCTTGTTTCATTCTGCGACCCTGTCAGTCAGAACAAGGCATGCCGTTTTTTGAGACGTAAGTGCGCTGAGGATAACTAGATTCCTTATCAATGTCATCCCGGCACCCTTGTCATCAACCCGATTATGGGCCCTTTTTTGTTGGCGCAGTAGCTTTGATATGGCGATGAACCGCAAATCCGCTGGATTATCGCTACTTTAGTGGCGAATCCCGGCGAATGGGCCGGGCTGGCGGATGGGACGGCGGTAAGTGAGGTCGCCTTCGAATCGGGCTATGCCAGTCCGAGTGCGTTCATAGCCATGTTTCGGGAAAACCAGGGCGAACCGCCGGCAGGATTTTTCCTTGAGTCCGATCATCCATGAGCTGATGGTAGTGGGAAGTAGTAGCACAAAGCGCTTTGAAGAGTTGGCTTTATTGGAAGCATGGTTTATTATCTGCTTCCTTTTTTTCTGGTCAAAGACCCAATTTTGTCCCCCAGTGGAGAGCATAAATGGCACGCGTCACAGTTGAAGATTGCATGGACTATGTAGACAACCGTTTTGATTTGGTTCTGCTCGCCACAAAACGGGCGCGTCAACTGGTCAATGGTGTTGAACCGCTACTTCCTTGGGAGAATGACAAACCAACTGTGATGGCCTTGCGCGAGATTGCTGAAGGCTTGGTCTCGGAACAGGCCATGCAAAAACAGCAGGTTGAGGATGAGATGGTGTTGGATGAGGAGATGATGGATATCGATCTCACCCCCTTGGAGCCCGGCAAATAGTTTCCTTGTACCCTCCTCGCTGACTCATTTCTTAACGGCAGCCTCAGGCTGCCACTCTCGGCTGTTGTAGCAATAATGCGCCACTCGGAGTATTCCGGGTTGTTGAAAATCGCTCAGGCGAGTGCGAGAGCAGGCAAAATCGGAAAAATGGACTTTACTTAAAGCGTAAATGAACATTTCGAGCCTGGTTTAAACACTCCGTCGCAACGCATGTGTAGCATTTCTCTGACCTGCTAGGCAGAATAAGCACAGAATTTTTCCATTCACTGGTTTGATCCTTGACCCATTCGTGCTGTTGAGAGAAGCTGCATTTCAATTTCTTTGATTAATCCTGACTTAAGGTGAAAATGACAGGTATGACAGACTGAACCCGTGAATGGGCTTACGCTGTTTTTGGAGAGATGAATGAGTAATCCCTTAGGTAAACTGGATACTGATCAGGAAACCCCCCGTTTCCTTATCAGCGACCTGTGTACCTATCTTGAGTCATACCTTTCATCGGAGCATATCCGTGAGGTCTACAGGGCCTATCTGTTCGGTGCCGAGGCCCATGTGGGACAGCACCGCAAGACCGGGGAACCCTATATCTATCATCCGGTGGCAGTAGCACGCATTCTGGCCGAAATGCGCATGGATTATAAATGCCTGATGGCGGCCATTCTGCATGATGTCATAGAGGACACGCCGACCGCCAAGGAGCAACTTGCAGATACCTTTGGCAGCGAGATTGCAGAGCTGGTCGATGGTGTGAGTAAACTCTCAAAGATCGACTTCAACTCGCAGGCGGAGGCCCAGGCAGCCAGCCTGCGAAAGATGTTGCTGGCCATGACCAAGGATATCAGGGTAATTCTGATCAAACTTGCCGACCGCCTGCACAATATGCGCACCCTTGGAGTGATGAAGCCGGAAAAATCCCGTCGCATCGCCAAGGAGACCCTGGATATATTCGCCCCCATAGCCAATCGTCTGGGTATTAACAGCATGCGTATTGAGCTGGAGGAGTTAGGCTTCGCCGCTTACTGGCCGATGCGCTACAGGGCCTTGAAGAGTGCTGTTGCCGATGCCAGGGGACACCATCGTGAATTGGTGGAAAATGTGGAGTCGGCAATCCATACCCGCATAGAACAGGAAAAGATAAAGGGAGAGGTATTCGGACGCCAGAAACATCTCTACAGCATCTATAAAAAGATGTTGAGAAAGAGCGTGAGTTTTTCAGAGGTGGTGGATGTCTTTGCCTTCCGTATCGTGGTCGATTCGGTCGATACCTGCTACCGCACATTGGGCGTGGTGCACAACCTTTACAAACCGATGCCAGGGCGTTTCAAGGATTACATCGCAATACCCAAGGCAAATGGCTACCAGTCCCTGCATACCGTGCTGTTTGGCCCCCAGGGTATTCCCATCGAGATCCAGATCCGTACCGAGGAGATGGATAAATTGGCGGAATCCGGCATTGCGGCGCATTGGATGTACAAGACCGGCGAAGCAAGTGGTCAATGGGTTAAGTCCAGGGCTTCGGACTGGTTGCAGAATCTGTTGGAGATGCAGCAGGGCGTGGGGGATTCGGTGGAGTTTCTCGAGCACGTCAAGGTCGATCTGTTTCCTGATGAGGTCTATGTGTTTACCCCGAAGGGGCGCATCATGGTTCTGCCGAAAGGTGCTACGGTAGTCGATTTTGCCTACACTGTGCATACTGACGTGGGTAATACTTGTGTTGCCGCACGGGTCGACCGGCGCTTGGTACCCCTTCGCACTCGCCTGCACAATGGCCAGACAGTTGAGATAATCAACTCCGAAACCGCAGGGCCCAGTCCCGCCTGGCTCAACTTCGTGGTAACAGGAAAGGCGCGTGCAAATATTCGCGCCTATTTGAAAAACCTAAAGACCCAGGAGGCGGTCAGTCTGGGCGAGCGTCTATTGGAGCGCGAGCTCAATTTGATCTCTTTGACCCTGGATCAAGTGGATCAGGAAACAATCAATAAGATCCTGACCGAGTTTCGCCTGGAAAAGCTGGATGATCTGTTGGCTGGAATCGCGTTGGGAGACCACATGCCGATGCTGTTGGCGCGCAGACTGGCGGGAGAGGAACTGGCTCCGCCTGCAATCGAATCCAACTCGCAACAGGAGGTGCCTGCCGGTTCGTTGGCGATCAAAGGGACAGAAGGGATGGTGGTGAACTTCGCCAAGTGTTGCCGCCCTATACCGGATGATGCCATAGTCGGTGTCTTCAATCCCGGTAAGGGGATAGTGATACATCGGCAGGGGTGTCCCAATCTCGGTGACTACAAAAAGTTTGGTCACAGATGGATCGAGGCCGAGTGGGAAGCTGATGTGGAAGGGGAGTTCGCCACCATGATCCGCGTCGAATCGGGCAACCAAAGGGGGGTTCTTGCTTCCGTTGCCTCAGCCATTTCTCAACAGGGATCGAATATTGAACATGTGGGCTCTGAAGAGCGGGATGGGCTCTCATCCACTTTGGTTTTCGTCATCACTGTAAAGAATCGACAACATCTGGCGAGGATTCTGCGTCATGTGCGTTCCCTGCCTTCGATTATGCGCATAAACAGAGTTAAATAGTTATAATGAAAACCAAGGAGTTAAATATGAGCCGTGAAATCATCCGCACTGATCAGGCCCCGCAGGCTATTGGTACCTACTCCCAAGGGGTTAAGGTTGGCGCAACGGTCTATCTTTCTGGCCAGATACCTCTGGTGCCTGAGACCATGGAGATGGTAGAGGGTGATATCGAACAACAGATACGTCGGGTTTTCGATAATCTGCAGGCGGTTGCCAGAGCGGCGGGAGGGAGTCTGGTCGAGGTCGTGAAATTAAATGTCTTTCTTACCAACCTGGATCATTTTCCTGTGGTCAACCAGGTGATGGCGGACTATTTTTCCGAACCCTATCCCGCCAGGGCGGCAATTGGTGTCGCAGCCTTACCCAAAGGTGCGGCTGTGGAAATGGATGCGATTATGCAGTTTGGGTCATAAATCGCAATTTTGCTATGCTTTAGCATGGAGATCACAACTAAGGTGGGTTGAATGGATAGCCAGTTCGAAAGGATGATGCAGGTGAATATTCAGGGACGGGTGTTTATCATCTGTAATAACCATGGAGTCAAAGATTCTGCCACAGTAAGGTATTACACTGATATTATGTGGCAGGCAATCAGCGCTATGCTGACCGATGAAAGTTCACCGGCAGATTTTCACAAACTGCTTAATGAACAGGCCGATTGGTTGGAATCAGAACTCAGTCAGGTCAGGGATCCCCCTCAAGGTGATGAGTCTTTCATTGATCAGGGCGGTAGCGATATGAAAACGCCGACTGCCCTGAACGCCAACAGGGAAGAAACGGGTTATGTACCTAATGCCAAATCGTTGCCGGAGCGTCTCAAGGATCGTCGCGCGGATATGGGGCAGTTGCTCCTGAATGATTGTGTAACCCTTAAATTGGTTAGCCCAACACGGGCCAAGAAACTGAAACATGAACTGCTGGGCAAGGATCCCGATCAGGCGGAAGAGGAGATTGTGGCTAGGTTACGCGACTCCCTGTATGAACAGATACGCAAGTTCATATTGAAGCACAACGGTGGTCCCTGGGCGACAGCTACTATGCAGGCAGAAGTGCGCATGGATATTACTCGCACGCGCTCCATACGGTCCCTGGTCACTCTTTCACGGCAGCTGCTTGAGGAGCGGGAGGAGTGGTTGGCGCAAGCCAAGAATAGCCTGAGCGGTCGTTTCTTCGGCGGTAAGGTGAGTATGAATAAATAGTGCTTAAAGTGGCCCCCATGGGTAAACAGTACGACCAAATCAGCGATAAACATATCGATTTCATCATACGACAACAGCTCTTCTTTGTTGCCACCGGGATGAGTCAGGGACGGATCAATGTCTCACCCAAAGGGTTGGACAGCCTGCGCATCATAGACTCTAATCATGTGGTGTGGCTGAATCTCACCGGGAGCGGTAACGAGACCGCAACCCATCTGCGTGAGGATGGGCGGATGACTCTAATGTTCTGTGCCTTCGAGGGGGAGCCCAAGATTCTCAGACTCTATGGCAAGGCGACCGGCCATCATGAAGGGAGCGAAGTCTGGGATGCCCACATCGGTCGCTTTCCCCTATTGCCCGGGGCTCGTCAGATTATTCTCATGGATGTGGACCTGGTTGCCAGTTCCTGTGGATTTGGGGTGCCGCTATTCAACTATATCGGGCAACGAGACGACCTTCCAGAATGGGCGGAGAAAAAGGGTGAGAGGGGCGTCAAAGCCTTCAGGAAGAGTCGAAATAAAGTGAGTATCGATGGTAAGCCCACGGACTTGGCGTAGTCTCACCTATCGATTATTGACTGT
>JASFJX010000092.1:0-9234 GCA_050119385.1 Candidatus Thiodiazotropha sp.
GTGAAATGTCGGCATACTCAGAATCGAGGATTGAATCATGGCGCTCCCCGCGCGCAATCCCATGCTGTCTGAGGTCTGTTCCACCAGTTCATCCTTGATCAATCGATCCAACACCTCTTGACGCATTCTGGCGTCATCGAAAAATTCCGGGCGGTATGCCGCGCCAAGTTGATCACGCAACTGTTGACGAAAGCGCTGGTACTGACTATCCAAAGTCCTTTGCGTAATCTCACTACCATTGACAGTTGCCGCGATAGGTTCAGAACCAACCCCGAGATAGGATTGAATCCCCCAAAGCGCAAAAGGAATCGAAATTAAAATTACGATCGCCCATGCGATCCAGCCCTGTGCTTTATCTCTGATAACCTGAAGCATGATCAGTGACTCACTTCTTTCCACCTATGGCCAATTAGCCAGGCGTTGATATATCTAAAACAAAAACGGGGTATCTGTCAGATACCCCGTTGATGGTCTAATGTGGCGGAGCGGACGGGGCTCGAACCCGCGACCCCCGGCGTGACAGGCCGGTATTCTAACCATCTGAACTACCGCTCCAAGTTGGTGGGTGCTGCAGGGATCGAACCTGCGACCCTCGCCTTGTAAGGGCGATGCTCTCCCAGCTGAGCTAAGCACCCTGCGGGTGGGGTATATCATTAAGCAGTAAGAGATACCTCACCTGAAGGCGCGCTAGTTTATTGCATCCTTCAAAGCTTTACCAGCCTTGAATGACGGGATTCTTGAGGCCTTGATTTTAATTGTCTCACCGGTTTGCGGATTTCGACCTTCGCGCGCGGCCCGCTCCTTCACTGAGAAGGTGCCAAAACCTACCAACGAGAGTGTATCACCCTCTTTCATCGCCTTTGTTACTGCGTCAACCATACCGTCTAGTGCACGCCCTGCAGCAGCCTTGGAAATATCCGCAGACTCAGCCATTGCCTCAATTAGTTCGGCCTTATTCATTAATCATTTACCCCTGTGATGGTATTGGCGGAATTACCGCCTTTAGAAGTATTATATCGGCCCGCTAGGACCCGAAACGCCAGAATTTATACCGGCTGCTAGATACCCTGTCAAGCAACGGAGAAGAAGGATTCTTATCATTTCTTCCAGATGTGACAGAGATTGTGTGTCTCGAATCATGCTAATGTTTGGTCGGTGCACCTCGCTTTTTTACCTCGCCACCTTCTTTCTGATCAGCGCTTTTCGCCGGTGTTCGAGCCGCCGACTTTTCCTCTTTCGGTTGCGGCATCTCCTTGAGCGCCACCTGTAGCACTTCATCGATCCAGCGCACGGGTCTGATATCAAGATTCTGTTTAATATTTTTCGGTATATCAACGAGATCCCGCTCATTCTCTTCAGGTATAATGACGGTTGTGATACCTCCGCGATGCGCCGCAAGGAGCTTCTCCTTAAGCCCTCCGATAGGCAAAACCTCGCCTCGCAGTGTGATTTCACCCGTCATCGCCACATCCGCCCTGACCGGTATTTTCGTCAAAGCAGATACCAGGCTGGTACACATTCCCACACCCGCGCTGGGACCATCTTTCGGTGTCGCACCCTCTGGCACATGAATATGAACATCACATTTTTGGTGGAAATCCTCTTCCAAGGCGAGGGAATCCGCCCGGCTTCTGACGACGGTCATGGCCGCCTGAATCGACTCCTGCATCACTTCGCCAAGTTGACCGGTATGACTGAGCCGCCCCTTACCAGGCATCAATGCCGCCTCGATACGTAACAGTTCACCGCCCACTTCCGTCCATGCCAATCCGGTAACCTGCCCAACCTGATCGTGTTCATCCGCTCGACCGTAACGGAAGCGTTTGACGCCCAGGTAATCTTCAAGTTTTTTAGGGGTAACCGTAATCTTACCTTGTGGTGTCTTCAGCAGGATATCCTTGACTACCTTACGGCATATCTTGGCTATCTCCCGTTCGAGATTTCGCACCCCCGCTTCACGGGTATAGTAACGTACGATATCGCGTATCGCGGCTTCCCTAATGATAAGTTCATCAGGCTTCAAGCCATTGTTCTCCATCTGCTTGCACACCAGATAGCGTTCGGCAATGCTGACCTTTTCATCTTCGGTGTAACCGGAGAGTCGAATCACTTCCATACGATCGAGCAATGCCGGAGGAATATTCAAGGTATTTGCCGTCGCGACAAACATGATCTCGGAAAGATCGAAGTCGACTTCGAGATAGTGGTCATTAAATGTGTGGTTCTGTTCCGGGTCGAGCACTTCCAATAAGGCCGATGCCGGATCACCCCGAAAATCCATTGCCATTTTGTCAATTTCGTCAAGTAAAAACAGCGGATTACGGGTTTTGACCTTACTCAGATTGTTAATGATTTTACCAGGCAATGCACCGATATAGGTACGCCTGTGCCCACGAATCTCTGCCTCATCTCGTACCCCACCCAATGCCATGCGGGTAAATTTACGATTGGTGGCACGCGCTATCGATTGTCCCAAAGAGGTCTTACCGACACCAGGGGGACCGACCAGGCAGAGTATCGGTCCCTTGAGCTTGCGTACACGTTGCTGTACCGCGAGATACTCCAGGATACGCTCCTTGACCTTCTCCAGACCGTAGTGGTCTTCATTCAGCACCTCATCGGCAGCACCTATGTCGTTGCGTATCTTTGTCCGCTTCTTCCAAGGCAATCCAACCAGCGTATCGATATAGTTACGCACCACGGTGGCTTCGGCTGACATGGGGGACATCAGCTTGAGCTTGTTCAACTCATTGGTCGCCTTCTCCTTGGCCTCCTTGGTCATGCCGGCGGATTCGATCTTTTTCGTCAGATCCTCGATCTCGTTAGGCGCATCCTCCATCTCGCCCAACTCTTTCTGGATCGCCTTCATCTGTTCATTCAGATAATACTCGCGCTGATTTTTCTCCATCTGGCGCTTAACCCGCCCACGGATCCGCTTCTCCATCTGCAGGATGTCATTTTCACCCTCCATCAATCCCATCAGATGCTCCAGCCGTTCACGTACGTTGGGCATTTCGAGTACATGCTGTTTCTCTTCCAGCTTCAATGACATATGCGCGGCAATCGTATCTGCAAGGCGACTTGGATCATCGATGCTTGAAAGGGATGTGAGTACCTCCGGAGGAACCTTTTTGTTCAATTTGACATACTGATCAAAAAGGTTGGTGGCCGAACGCATCAGCACTTCACTTTCGCGACCTGCCACATCAATTGTGTCAGTCAATGTTTCCAGCCTGGCGGTGAAGAACTCATCGGTATCGACGAATTCGGTGATACGCGCCCTTTCTCCACCTTCGACGAGCACCTTGACAGTGCCATCGGGCAATTTCAGGAGTTGCAGAATGTTTGCCAGAGTACCGATGGCGTACATATCACTCACATCGGGATCATCCACATCAGCGCTTTTTTGCGCCGCCAGTAGAATCTGCTTATTGCTCTGCATCGCAGAGTCCAGCGCCTGGATCGATTTGTCACGCCCGACAAACAGAGGAATCACCATGTGTGGATAGACGACCACATCGCGCAGCGGTAAAACCGGTACGAGATTGTTCTTGCTGGGTTTCTTCATGGAATCAGTGTACTCGTGGCCCATTAAATTATCCTCTTTATGGCTGTGTCTCTGCCGACAAAACCTTCAACCTCAGGTATAGCAGTCAGTATAGGGATTTGATACTGGCGGGTAATAATTAACCAGGCGATGAACATTAATACGCTCAGGGCCTGGTTAGTATGTTCAATCCGCATCTATGCTATGCGAATAGACACTTATAGTGAACATATATAAGGGTGGAGACTCGATGTTTCAAGCCTGTTAAACAAACAAAATTGCACAACACCCCGCCGGGAGGCAGCTATTCACGTCAGATACGCCATCATTTCAATGACATAGCTGCATTAGCCTGCTAATCAGATGCGGCGATCTGCTTGTCGCTGTTTTCGTAGATCATCAACGGCTTAGACTCGCCGGCGATCACTGCCTCATCCACAACAACCTTTGTCACTTCATCCATAGAGGGAAGGTCGTACATAGTATCGAGCAGTACCTGCTCTAATATGGTGCGTAAGCCACGTGCACCTGTCTTACGCAGCATGGCTTTACGGGCAATGGCTCGCATAGCATCTTCGCGGATCTCAAGCTCACAGCCTTCCATCTCGAACAGGCGGCTATACTGCTTTGTCAGGGCATTCTTCGGCTCGGTAAGGATTTTGACCAAAGAGCTCTCATCCAGCTCCTGCAGTGTGGCTACAACGGGCAGACGACCGACGAACTCTGGAATCAGACCATATTTGATCAGATCCTCGGGCTCCACATCGACGATGATTTCGCCAATCGACCTCGAATCGTCCTTGCTCTTTACCTCTGCGGAGAATCCGATACCACCCTTTTCAGAGCGATCCTTGATCACTTTCTCTAGCCCGGCAAAGGCACCACCGACGATAAACAGGATATTCGAGGTATTGACCTGCAGAAACTCCTGCTGGGGATGCTTGCGTCCACCCTGAGGTGGCACTGAAGCCACTGTGCCTTCGATCAGTTTCAGAAGCGCCTGTTGGACGCCCTCACCCGACACATCACGGGTAATAGAAGGATTATCGGATTTGCGGGAAATCTTGTCGATCTCATCGATGTAGACTATGCCCGTCTGGGCCTTTTCTACATCATAATCACACTTTTGCAACAGCTTTTGGATGATGTTTTCCACATCCTCGCCCACATAACCCGCCTCGGTCAGGGTTGTTGCATCGGCGATTGTGAAAGGCACATTCAAAAGCCTGGCAAGTGTTTCAGCCAGCAGGGTTTTACCTGAACCGGTCGGACCGATCAGCAGGATATTGGATTTGGCCAGCTCCACATCACTCTCTTTACCGATGGTATCGAGGCGTTTGTAGTGGTTGTAAACAGCCACCGAAAGCACCTTTTTAGCCCGATGCTGGCCGATGACATACTGGTCGAGGGTCTTTTTGATCTCATGAGGTTTGGGAAGCTTATTGATACTCTCTTCCCCGGGTTCCTGCATCTCCTCGCGGATAATGTCGTTGCAGAGCTCGACACACTCGTCACAGATGAAGACGGAAGGACCGGCGATTAATTTTCGCACCTCATGCTGGCTTTTACCGCAAAAGGAGCAATACAGCAGTTTGCCGTCGTCGCCTTTTCCGCTCTTGTCACTGCCCATATATTACTCCTCGAACCAAAATCAACCTGCTTCTACTTCAATCATATCTAACTGCGCATAGATGGCAAGGTCAGAGTCAAAAAACTATGATCTGTATATCAGGCCTTCAATGCATCCGGCAACCATCTTTAGTAACAGGTTATTCAGCCTGTCCCCCTTCACGATTGCTAAGTACAGAATCAATCAGGCCATAGGCTACTGATTCATCACCACCCATGAAATTATCCCGCTCGGTGTCTTCAGCGATTTTTTCCAGGCTCTGGCCGGTATGGTAAGCCATAATGCCATTTAAACGCTCACGCAACAGGAGAATTTCCTTCGCATGGATCTCGATATCGGACGCCTGCCCCTGGAAACCACCCAGGGGTTGATGAATCATCATACGAGAATTTGGCAGACAATAGCGTTTGCCCTTTGCACCACCCGTCAACAACAGTGCCCCCATACTGGCAGCCTGACCAATACACATTGTGCTCACATCCGGACGAACGAACTGCATGGTATCGTAGATCGACAGGCCTGCGGTGACTGATCCACCAGGTGAATTGATGTACAGATGAATATCCTTGTCCGGATTCTCCGATTCAAGAAACAGCAACTGAGCAACAACCAGGTTTGCCATATGGTCTTCAACCGGCCCAACCAGGAAGATAACCCGCTCTTTGAGCAGTCTTGAATAGATATCAAAAGAACGCTCGCCCCGAGCTGTCTGCTCTATGACAATCGGTACCAGACCAAGATTTTGTGCATCCGGCATGCCTGATGAAAACTGATCATTCATATTTGCTTTTTCCTCAGGGTCAACCCTGTTCTGTCAATGCGGCGAATGTAGTCTCATCATCCACCACATCCACCTGCTTCATGACCCAGTCGACAACCTGATCTTCTAAAACCACATTTTGCACCGCAGCCAATTGTTGCTGATTGCCGTAGTAGTACTTGACTACCTCTTCCGGCTGCTCATAGCTGGCCGCATACTCTTCAATTGTCTGGCGTACACGATCATTATCGACCTGGATCTCGTTTTGTTTAATGATTTCACCAATCAGCAGGCCCAGGGTCACTCTTCGTTTGGCCTGTTCTTCAAACATGTCTCGGGGTAATTCGAAGCTACCGGCGCTCTGCCCCATCTGCTCTCGAGTCTGCTTGCGCAACGCCTCGATCTCTTCCTCTATCAACGCCTTGGGAATATCGATCTTGTTCTGCTCAGCGATAAGATTCATCGCCTGACTCTTGATCCTGGCCTGAACACGCTGAGAAAGTTCACGTTGCATGTTTTCCCGAATATCTTCTTTCAGTTTATCCACACCTTCGTTGGCACCAAACTCCTTGGCGAAATCATCATCTACCTGGGGAAGCACTTCTTCCGCGACTTCACTTACCTCGACTTCGAAGGTTACCGGTTTTCCTGCCAGTTCCTCCACCCGGTAATCCTCGGGGAATTTCAGATCTATAGTGCGTTTCTCCTCTTTGACCATTCCCACCAGGCCACTCTCGAAGCCTTCGATCATCCGCTTCGAACCGAGCACGAGATCCACATTCTCAGCACTGCCGCCTTCGAACGCTTCCCCATCGACCATACCTTTGAAACTGATTTTCACCTGATCACCCTCAGCGGCGGCACGATCAACATTGTTCCAGGTAGACCGCTGCCTGCGCAGTTTTTCAATCATATCGTCAATATCCTGCTCGCCAATCTCGGCAACTGGCCGTTTGATCTCTCCCTCAAGCTTTACCAAATTGATATCGGGCAACACCTCAATGGTGGCCACATAACTGAACAATCCCTCTTCGGCGTTCTCTTTGGGCTCTATCTTCGGCATACCGGCTGGATGCAGTTTCTCTTGCTGAATTGCCTCCTGGTAGCTGCTCTCGATCATTTGACCATAAACCTCCTGCAGCACCTGCCCGCCGTAGTTACGGCGCAGCAATTTCATCGGCACCTTGCCAGGACGGAAGCCATCTAGCTTGGCGGTGCGACCGATCTTCTTCAGACGCTTGGTGACCTCCACCTCGATCTGCTCTGCCGGCAATTCGACTGTAACGCGTCGCTCTAGCCCTTCACCCGATTCCACCGAAACTTGCATGGTTCTTCTCCTGACAGCCTTTATCTGTCACTATCTCTTTGTAAAAACTGGAAATATCCTGGAAATTGCAGCTGGCAATCACAAGGAAAAAATGGTGCGAAAGGAGAGACTCGAACTCTCACGGGTTGCCCCACAGGAACCTAAATCCAGCGCGTCTACCAATTCCGCCACTTTCGCTTGCAGCCTGGACGCGGTATAAATCCACCGCCGTCTTTGCCGTGAATCGACCATTATAACGACGAACGGCTGAAGTCTCCAAGCTAAATACGCATCAATCTTTCTATCAATCCAGTATCAGTTAAATAAAATCTTGTTCCCTACCCGATTTTTAACGCGCTCAGGGTGGGTCCGTTACACTTTGTGCTTCGCTGATTTCCAGAAATAACATGCAAACACCTCAAGTGAGTTTCTTTTCTTAGCAACCGGGTGAAACATTCGGGTTAACCATTCACTTCAACCCGGTCGACACGCTGAAACCCTCGAGGTAGCTTAGCCCCCCTGCGTCCTCGCTCCCCTTGGTAGCTGTCCAGATCCGAGGGCTTGAGCACGATGTAACGCTTGCCTGCATGAGCGGTAAGGCTGGCACCCTGAGGCACTACCGCCATAGCGACCACGAACTCTTCTCTCGAGGCCACACGTTTGGCTGGGATACTGATAATTTTGTTGCCCTTGCCACGGGCCAGCTGCGGTAGCTCTGATACTGGAAAGACCAGCATGCGCCCCTCATTAGAGATAGCCACGACTCTATCCTGATTAGGATCAGTAATACCGTCAGGTTGCAGGACCTTGGCCCCTTTTGGCAATGTGAGCAATGCCTTACCCGATTTATTCTTGGCCAGCATATCGGATAGTTTGACCCGAAATCCGTAACCCGCATCAGATGCAAGCAGATATTCCCCATCCGGATCACCACCGACGACGACCATGAAGACCGCCCCGGCAGCCGGTGCCAACCGACCGGTCAGCGGCTCACCCTGGCTGCGGGCTGAAGGCAGGGTATGGGCCAGCAGTGAATAGCTACGCCCATTTGAATCGATAAAAACCGCTTGTTGATTACTACGCAGTCGCGCCGCGGCCAGAAATTTATCACCCGCCCGGTAGTTAAGAGCCGCCGCGTCGATATCATGTCCCTTGGCGGCACGTGCCCATCCCTTCTCGGACAGCACTACGGTAACCGCCTCACTCGGGGTTAGGTCGCTCTCCGCAAGCGCCTCCGCCTGTTCACGCTGAACGATGGGGGAGCGGCGTTCATCCCCATACTTTTCCGCATCGGCCTTGAGTTCCTTGCGTATCAGGGTGCGTAGCCGTTGCTTGGAACCGAGGATCAATTCCAGGGACTTGCGTTCCTTTTCCAACTCGTCCTGCTCGCCGCGTATCTTCATCTCTTCCAGTTTGGCCAGATGACGCAGACGCAGATTGAGGATCGCTTCTGCCTGGGCCTCCGATAGAGAGAATCGTTTTATCAACTCAGCTTTCGGATCCTCTTCGTAACGGATAATGGCGATCACCTCGTCGATATTGAGGTAAGCAATCATCAGGCCCTCAAGGATGTGCAGGCGTTCCAGCACTTGGTCCAAGCGATACTGCAGACGCCGTCGTACCGTTTCCGTACGAAACTGCAACCACTCCTTGAGCAGGGTGCGAAGATCTTTCACCGCCGGGCGCCCATCGATACCGATCAGGTTCATGTTCACCCGATAGGTCCGCTCCAGGTCGGTTGTGGCGAACAGGTGTGACATGACCCGTTCCACATCGACCCGGTTAGAGCGCGGCACGATCAGCAATCGGGTCGGGTTCTCGTGATCAGACTCATCCCGTAGATCCTCGACCATGGGTAACTTTTTTGCCTGCATCTGGGCGGCAATCTGCTCCAACACCTTGGCGCCGGAAACCTGATGTGGCAGCGCAGTGATAAGGATATCGCCATTCTCACGTTCGTATCGCGCACGCATTCGTACCGAACCGCTGCC
>JASFJX010000093.1:0-9183 GCA_050119385.1 Candidatus Thiodiazotropha sp.
TCCTCGTCGTCTACCATGTCCGCCTTATTCAGATAGACCACAATGTAGGGCACCCCTACCTGGCGTGACAACAGTATGTGCTCTCGGGTCTGAGGCATCGGACCATCCGCCGCCGAAACCACCAGGATCGCACCGTCCATCTGCGCCGCACCCGTGATCATGTTCTTTACGTAGTCAGCATGTCCCGGGCAGTCCACGTGGGCATAGTGACGCTTCTCTGACTCATACTCCACATGGGAGGTCGCGATGGTGATACCACGCTCCTTCTCCTCCGGTGCATTGTCAATCTGGTCAAAGGCACGTTGCTCGCCACCATATTTGGCCGCTTGTACCGTGGTGATGGCCGCCGTCAGCGTGGTCTTGCCGTGGTCTACATGACCAATCGTACCCACATTGACATGCGGCTTTGTGCGTTCGAATTTTTCCTTGGACACAGTGCTACCCCTATACCCGTTACTGTTTCTTGATGATGGCGTCGGCGATATTGGCCGGCACCTCTGAATATTTGGCGAACTCCATGCTGTAGTTCGCGCGACCCTGTGTGGCCGAACGTAGATCGGTGGCATAGCCGAACATCTCGGATAGTGGTACTTCTGCCTTGATCTGTCTACCTGCCGGTGTGTCATCCATACCCTGCACGATACCGCGACGACTGTTGAGATCACCCATCACGTCACCCATGTACTCTTCCGGAGTGATGACCTCTACCTTCATCATCGGCTCGAGCAGTACCGGCTTGGCCTTCGAGGCACCCTCTTTGAAACACATGGAGCCGGCGATTTTAAAGGCCATTTCGCTGGAGTCAACATCGTGGTAGGAACCGTCATAGAGGGTTACCTTCACATCCACCATGGGATAGCCGGCCATGACACCGTTACCCATGGCTTCCTGAACACCCTTGTCAACTGCAGGAATATATTCACGTGGTACCGCACCACCGACGATCTCGTTAGCGAACTCGTAGCCCGCGCCCGCCTCTTGGGGCTCGATACGCAGATAGACATGACCGAACTGACCACGACCACCGGACTGGCGTACGAATTTGCCTTCCTGCTCGATTGAAGTGCGAATGGTCTCGCGGTATGCCACCTGGGGCGCACCGACGTTGGCCTCGACCTTGAACTCTCGCTTCATGCGGTCGACGATGATATCGAGATGCAGTTCACCCATGCCGGAGATAATGGTCTGTCCCGACTCCTCATCGGAGCTGACGCGGAAAGAGGGATCTTCTTGAGCCAACTTGGACAACGCGATACCCATTTTCTCCTGGTCGCCCTTGGTCTTCGGCTCCACCGCAACCGATATAACCGGTTCGGGAAACTCCATACGCTCCAGGGTGATCGGTTTGTCAAGGGCACACAGGGTATCACCGGTGGTAACATCCTTCAGACCGACCGCTGCCGCGATGTCACCCGCCAGTACTTCCTTGATCTCTTCACGAGAGTTGGAGTGCATCTGCAGAATACGACCAATACGCTCTTTCTTGCCCTTCACGGGATTGAACACGGAGTCACCTGACTTGAGAACACCGGAATAGACCCGAAAAAAGGTCAACGTACCGACAAACGGATCCGTCGCGACTTTGAACGCTAGTGCGGCAAATGGTGCCTTATCATCAGAGGGCCTTGTCTCTTCAGTCCCCTCCGCGTCATCCAGCTGACCCTTTATCGCTGGTACGTCCACGGGAGACGGCATGACTTCAATAACTTTATCAAGCACAGCCTGGACGCCTTTATTTTTAAAGGCCGAGCCGCAGGTAACCGGTACGATCTCGAGTCGTAGCGTACGCTCACGCAGACCGGTAAGAATCTCTTCCTCTGAAAGATCACCCTCTTCCAGATATTTTTCCATTAATTCATCGGTTCCCTCTGCCGCGGCCTCGATCATGTGCTCGCGCCACTCGTCACAGGTGTCCTGAAGGTCGGCGGGGATGTCGGCATACTCGAACTGAGCGCCCATATTCTCCTCACTCCAGACGATAGACTTCATCTTCACCAGATCGATGACACCTTTGAAGCCCTCTTCGGCGCCTACCGGCACCTGTATCGGTACTGCATTGGCGCCGAGGCGCTCTTTCAGCTGTTCGACCACACGAAAGAAATCTGCTCCCATCCGGTCCATCTTATTGACGAACGCCATACGGGGCACATTGTACTTGTTGGCCTGGCGCCAGACTGTCTCGGATTGGGGTTCTACACCACCCACGGCACAGAGCACGAAAACCGCACCGTCGAGTACACGCAGTGAGCGCTCTAC
Organism: Candidatus Thiodiazotropha sp.; assembly: GCA_050119385.1. Taxonomy (GTDB): domain Bacteria; phylum Pseudomonadota; class Gammaproteobacteria; order Chromatiales; family Chromatiaceae; genus Thiodiazotropha. The sequence goes on from JASFJX010000093.1 coordinate 2,257, forward strand.
CTCGATGGTGAAGTCCACATGTCCGGGGGTATCGATGATATTGAAGCGGTGCTCAGGAAATTGCTGAGCCATGCCGCTCCAGAAACAGGTTGTGGCCGCTGAAGTGATCGTGATGCCGCGCTCCTGCTCCTGCTCCATCCAGTCCATGGTGGCCGCACCATCATGCACCTCACCAATCTTGTGAGACACACCTGTATAATAGAGCACACGCTCTGTCGTTGTCGTTTTACCAGCATCGATGTGCGCCATGATACCGATATTGCGATAGCGCTCGATAGGAGTTTTCCGTGCCACGTTACAAACCTGTTTTTAAAGAGCTAAGTTAGGGGTAAAAAATTACGCTTACCAGCGATAGTGCGAGAATGCCTTATTCGCCTCTGCCATACGGTGGGTGTCATCTTTCTTTTTGACCGCCGCGCCCTTATTCTCAGAGGCATCCAGCAACTCACCCGCCAGACGATATGCCATCGATTTCTCACTGCGCTTGCGTGAGGCGTCGATCAGCCAACGCATTGCCAACGAGTTACGCCGATTGGGCCTAACCTCAACCGGAACCTGATAGGTCGCACCACCGACACGGCGGGATTTGACCTCTACCAGCGGGCGTACATTCTCTAGCGCTGTCTCAAGCAGATCTAGCGGCTCACCACCGCGTTTCTCGACCACTGTGTCCAATGCGACGTAAAGAATCTTCTCCGCTACTGACTTTTTTCCGTCCTGCATCACCATATTGATGAATTTGGCCAGCAGTTCGCTTCCATACTTAGGATCGGGCAGTGTTTCACGCCGTGCTGCAACTCGTCTTCTTGGCATTGCTCTATCTCAAACTCGTTGAATAGTGTCTGACTAGCAGACTGTTAACTTTTCGGCCGCTTGGCGCCGTACTTGGATCGACCTTGACGCCGCTTCTCGACACCCGAAGTATCGAGACTACCGCGCACCACATGATAGCGAACACCTGGCAGATCCTTTACACGACCGCCACGTATCAGTACTACAGAGTGCTCCTGCAGGTTGTGTCCCTCACCACCGATGTAGCTTGACACCTCATAACCATTGGTCAGTCTGACACGAGCAACCTTACGCAAGGCTGAGTTTGGTTTTTTCGGTGTCGTTGTATAGACACGGGTACAGACGCCACGTCGCTGAGGACAGGCATCCAGTGCCGGTACATTACTCTTTTGGACTTTACGTTTCCTGGGCTTACGCACCAGTTGGTTAATTGTCGCCATCTATTCCGTCTCCAGGGACGTAATGTTTGTACTTTGCATAAAAAAAACCGGAGAAGCCGAATCCAATCTGCTGAATAGCGATACAACAGAAAGTCAAGCAATTCTCAGGTCAGATTAAGCCATACTCAACAACGCCTTAGAAGAGTTACTGAGTGGCAGAAACGATAGGCCGGCAAAGGCCGGCCTGTCTAAGGAGCGCGCATTCTATGCCTGCTCCACCCTATTGTCAAGGGACTATCATAAAATCCCTGTTAAAACGTTACTCCGATTCCGGTGTGTTGAGTGCTTCCTTGAACGCCTGCTCCACCTCTTCCACAACCAGCTCAGGTTTCGCCTCGGACACTACCAGCTCTTCCTGACGCTTGCGCTGACGTTCGGTATGGTAGGAGAGGCCGGTACCAGAAGGTATCAGACGGCCAACGATGACGTTCTCCTTCAATCCATTCAGGCGATCCGACAGGCCTCGCACCGCCGCTTCTGTCAGTACCCTGGTCGTCTCCTGGAAGGAGGCAGCCGAGATAAACGATTCAGTTGCCAGAGAGGCCTTGGTAATACCAAGCAACAGCGGCTCATAGAGCGCCGGGTATTTATCTTCCGCGCGCAATTTTTCCGCTTCATCCAACAAAGCGGATTTTTCAACCTGTTCACCTTTCAGGAAGCGGCTGTCACCCGTCGCCGAAACTTCAACCTTGCGCAACATCTGGCGGATAATCACCTCGATATGCTTGTCGTTGATCTTCACACCCTGCAGACGATAGACGTCCTGGATCTCCTTGACCAGGTACTCGGCAAGATCTGTCACACCCTTCAGGCGCAGGATGTCATGGGGATTGAGCTCACCATCGGAGATCATTTCACCCTTTTCAACATGCTCACCTTCGAACACGTTCACATGACGCCATTTCGGAATCAGCTCTTCATGCTGTTCACCCTCGGAATCGGTGATGATAAGGCGCTGCTTGCCTTTCGTATCCTTACCAAAGCTGACAGTACCTGTGGCCTCGGCCAGGATTGCCGGATCCTTTGGTTTACGCGCTTCGAAGAGATCAGCAACACGGGGCAAACCACCAGTGATGTCGCGGGTCTTTGAGGACTCCTGCGGAATACGGGCCAGCACGTCACCAACACCAACCGCGGCGCCATCCTGTACACTGACCACCGCGTTCGCAGGCAGATAGTAATGCGCCGGAATGTCGGTACCCGCAATGTTGAGGTCCTTACCCTTATCATCCACCAGCTTCACCATCGGCCGGATGTCCTTACCCGCAGCCGGACGCTGCTTGGGATCAATAACTTCAAGCGAACTCAGACCGGTCACCTCATCGGTCTTCTTCTGTACGGTCACACCATCAACGAAATCCTCAAATCGCAGCACACCCTCCACTTCGGTGATAACCGGATGGGTATGGGGATCCCAGTTGGCGACAATCTGACCACCCGCCACTTGTGAGCCGTCTTCCACCTGCAGGGTTGCACCGTACGGCACCTTATAGCGTTCTCGCTCGCGACCCACATCATCAACCACGGTCAGTTCACCGGAACGTGAGGTTGCCACCAGATGACCATTAGAGTGCTTTACAGTCTTGATATTGTGTAGTTTCGCCGTACCGGCGGCCTTGACCTGGATATTGTTTACAGAGGCTGCCCGCGATGCGGCACCACCTATGTGGAAGGTGCGCATGGTCAGCTGTGTACCCGGTTCACCGATCGATTGTGCAGCAATGACACCAACCGATTCACCTCTATTCACCAGGTGTCCTCGGGCCAGGTCACGGCCATAACATTTCGAGCAGACACCCACCTTCGCATTACAGGTGATAGCTGAGCGTACATAAACCTGGTCGACACCCGCCTCCTCGAGTCTTTGCACACCCTTTTCATCCAGCATCACACCGGCTTCACAGACCACTTCATCACTGCCTGGACGGTATACCGGTACGGCAGTGACACGACCAAGTATCCGTTCCCGCAGAGCTTCAACCACATCACCACCCTCGATGATGGGCTGCATCAGTAAACCCTCTTCAGTGCCGCAATCTTGTTCAAGTACCACCATGTCCTGGGCCACATCTACCAATCGACGGGTCAGATATCCCGAGTTAGCGGTCTTCAACGCGGTATCGGCAAGACCTTTTCGTGCACCATGGGTAGAGATGAAGTACTGCAGTACATCCAGACCTTCACGGAAATTCGCTGTGATCGGGGTTTCAATGATGGAACCGTCGGGTTTCGCCATCAGGCCTCGCATACCGGCCAGCTGACGGATCTGAGCGGCGGAACCACGAGCACCGGAATCGGCCATCATGTAGACAGAGTTGAAGGAGTCCTGGTGAACTTCGTTGCCTTCTCGATCCACTACCCGCTCCTTGCCTAGCTTGGCCATCATGGCCTTGGCAACCTGGTCATTGGTATGGGACCAGATATCGACCACCTTGTTATAGCGCTCGCCGTTGGTGACCAGACCGGAGGTGTATTGATTCTCGATCTCTTTCACCTCGGCCTCGGCCTGACTGAGAATCTGGACCTTCTCATCCGGTACCACCATGTCGTTGGAACAGAAGGAAACCGCGGCACGCGTGGCAAAGCGGAATCCCATATACATCAGCTGGTCAGCGAATATGACGGTATCCTTCAGTCCCAATCTGCGGTAACAGGCATTGATCAGGTTGGATATCACCTTTTTACCCATCGCCTGGTCGACCAGCGCAAAGGGCAGACCTTCTGGAACGATATCAAATACCAGGGTTCGGCCGATGGTGGTTTCTATTATCCGCGTGGCTTCATTTGTATTTCCATCTTCATCAGCAATCACTTCTTTCAGGCGAACTTTAACCCGCGCCTGCAGATCGACGGCCCCTGTCTCATAGGCACGTTTTGCCTCTTTGATGTCACTGAAGACCGAGCCCTCACCCTTGGCATTCACCCTCTCACGGGTCATGAAATAGAGGCCCAACACCACGTCCTGGGAGGGAACGATGATGGGATCACCATTGGCGGGTGAGAGAATATTGTTGGTCGACATCATCAGGCTGCGCGCCTCAAGCTGCGCCTCCAGCGATAGCGGCACGTGAACTGCCATCTGGTCGCCGTCAAAGTCGGCATTGAATGCGGTACAGACCAACGGGTGCAGCTGGATTGCCTTACCTTCGATCAGTACAGGCTCGAAGGCTTGAATACCGAGACGGTGCAGGGTTGGTGCGCGGTTGAGCATTACAGGGTGCTCACGAATCACCTCTTCCAGGATATCCCAGACCTCGCCTGTACCGCGCTCAACCAGTTTCTTCGCCGCCTTGATCGTAGTGGCCAGACCACGCAGCTGCAGCTTGCTGAAGATAAAGGGTTTGAACAGCTCCAGAGCCATACGCTTCGGCAGACCACACTGATGGAGTTTCAGGGTTGGTCCAACCACAATGACTGAACGACCCGAGTAGTCGACACGCTTACCAAGCAAGTTCTGGCGAAAACGGCCCTGCTTGCCCTTGATCATATCGGCCAGGGATTTCAACGGGCGCCGGTTGGTACCGGTAATGGCGCGTCCACGACGTCCATTATCGAGCAACGCATCTACCGACTCCTGTAGCATACGCTTTTCGTTGCGCACGATAATATCCGGCGCATTCAAATCGAGCAGCCGTTTCAGACGGTTGTTGCGATTGATGACCCGGCGATAGAGATCATTCAGATCCGAGGTGGCGAAACGCCCGCCATCCAGGGGAACCAGCGGACGAAGCTCCGGCGGCAATACCGGGAGGACCGTCAACACCATCCACTCCGGACGGTTGCCTGATTCATTCAGCGACTCCAGTAGTTTCAATCGCTTGGTGAATTTTTTGATCTTCGTCTCTGAGTTGGTGCCATTGATATCCTCGCGTAGACGCTTGATCTCTTCCGGGATATCGATTGTCTTCAGCAGTTCATAGACAGCCTCCGCACCCATACGGGCATCGAACTCGTCTCCGTTCTCCTCAATGGCATCAAGATACTGCTCGTCGGTCAACAGCTGGCCACGTTCCAGTGGAGTCATGCCGGGATCGACTACGACGAAGGATTCGAAATAGAGTACCCGCTCGATATCGCGCAGGGTCATATCCATCAACAAACCAATGCGGGAAGGCAGTGACTTGAGGAACCAGATATGAGCCACCGGGCTGGCAAGCTCGATATGCCCCATACGCTCACGCCGTACCTTGGCAAGGGTGACCTCTACGCCACACTTCTCACACACTACACCACGATGTTTGAGACGCTTGTACTTACCGCACAGGCACTCATAATCACTCACCGGACCGAAGATCTTGGCACAGAACAGCCCATCTCGTTCCGGCTTGAAGGTACGATAATTGATGGTCTCCGGCTTTTTCACTTCGCCATAGGACCAGGAACGGATCATATCCGGTGACGCCAGGCCTATACGGATGGCATCGAAGTCTTCGGTCTGACCCTGCTGCTTTAGAATATTCAGTAGATCTTTCAAGATCGTCTCTCCTGCATTCGGTTACTGACCAGCGTCAGTCCTCAGTCCTGTTCCAATTCGATGTTGATACCCAAGGAACGGATCTCTTTAACCAGTACATTAAACGACTCCGGCATGCCGGCCTCCATCTGATGGTTGCCATCCACGATGTTTTTATACATGCGTGTACGACCGTTGACGTCATCCGACTTCACGGTGAGCATCTCCTGCAAGGTATAGGCTGCACCATAGGCCTCCAGCGCCCACACCTCCATTTCTCCGAAACGCTGACCGCCAAACTGCGCCTTACCCCCCAATGGCTGCTGGGTTACCAGGCTGTAGGGACCGGTGGAGCGGGCATGCATCTTGTCGTCGACCAGGTGGTTCAGCTTCAGCATATACATATAGCCAACCGTTACCTCGCGTTCAAACGGATCACCGGTTCGGCCGTCGAATAGCTTACATTGGCCACTCTCTGGCAAGCCTGCCAACTCCAACATCTGCTTGACCTCGGACTCGTGCGCGCCATCGAACACCGGTGTCGCCATCGGCACTCCCTGCTTTAGGTTATGACACATCGCCACCACCTCTTCATCGGTCAGCGACTCGATATCCTCGGATTTACCACTGGTGTTGTAGACCTTTTCGAGAAAACTACGCAGCTCCATAATCCGATCCTGAGCCTCCAACAAGGCACCGATCTGACGTCCCACACCTTTGGCGGCAAATCCGAGATGGGTCTCAAGTACCTGTCCCACATTCATCCGCGATGGTACACCGAGGGGGTTGAGCACGATATCCACCGGCTCACCTTTATCATCAAAGGGCATGTCCTCAACCGGCACGATGGTGGAGATAACACCCTTGTTACCATGGCGTCCGGCCATCTTGTCACCCGGTTGGATGCGGCGCTTCACTGCCACATAGACCTTGACCATCTTCAACACACCAGGCGCGAGATCATCACCAGCGGTCAACTTGCGCTTCTTCTCTTCGTATTTGTCACGGTAGAGTTCACGCTGTGCCCTGATCTGCTCGGCAATCGCCTCTAATTGAGCGGCAGACTCTTCATTGCGTAGACGGATCTCCAGCCACTTGTCACGTTCCATCTCAGCGAGATAGCTCTTGGTGACCTTGGCGCCGGCCTTAATCTGGTTGGGACCACCGTCGACCTGTTTACCCACCAGCATCTTTTCGATACGTTGGAAGGTGTCGTCTTCCATGATGCGCAACTGATCATCC
>JASFJX010000094.1:0-9165 GCA_050119385.1 Candidatus Thiodiazotropha sp.
CTGGCCAGGAGATTTTGTTTGGTCTTATCGAGATCCTCTATTTCACGAATCTCTTTCTCAACCGCAGCTATCTCTTTCTGTAGATATCTATTGCGCGCATTTTGCGCACTAATCTGGCTCAGGATAAGCTGATGCACTGCAAACACGACAAATGCAGCGACCAGCGCACCTCCAACCACCATCATACCAAATTCCTTCTGGCGCTCTTTGCGCTCCGCTTCACGCCACGGGAGTAGATTTATGCGCGCCATCAGTCGAAACTCCTCAATGCCAAGCCACAGGCTATCATCAAAGCGGGTGCATCAGCACTCAATGCCTGCGGCTTTACCCTGGATGAAACCGACATATTGGCAAATGGATTCGCTACCGATGCCGGGGTTCCCAACTTCTCCTCAATCAGATCGTCAATACCGGGTATAGATGAACTACCACCAGCCAAAATGATATGATCCACGCTGTTGTAGGAGCTGGAGGAGAAGAAGAACTGTAACGAGCGACTGACCTGTTGCGCCATTGCTTCCTTGAATGGATCCAACACTTCAGGCACATAATTATCCGGCAAACCTCCCTGCCGCTTTGCCATGCCGGCCTCTTCAATGGATAGGCCGTAGCGACGCTGTATCTCTTCCGTCAGCTGCCGGCCACCGAAATTCTGTTCGCGCGTGTAGATTATCTTATTATTATGTAGAACATTCAGCGTGGTAGTGGTAGCACCAATGTCCGCAATGGCAATTGTTTGATCTTCCCCATGTTCAGGCATCTGATCCATCAATTGGGAACATGCATTCTCCATGGCGTAGGCCTCCACATCCACGATAGTGGCGGTAAGCCCTGCCATCTCCAATGCCGCTACACGATCGTCGACGTTCTCACTACGGGATGCAGCCAGCAGTACATCGACCAATTCGGGATTTTTCTCAGAAGGTCCGATCACCTCAAAATCGAGGTTGACCTCTTCCAGCGGGTAGGGGATATATTGATCAGCTTCAAGCTGTATCTGACTCTCAAGCTCCCGGTCGGAGAGCGCTGCCGGCATCGAGATGACCTTGGTGATCACAGCAGAACCAGACACCGCTACCACAGCGTGCTTGGCCTTGGATCCCGAGCGCCTTACCGCAGCGCGGATCGCCTCACCGACAGCATCCACTTCAGCGATATTCTTTTCGACGACAGCGTTACCTGACAGCGGTTCGACCCCATAGGCCTCCACCCGGTAGCTTGCGCCACCCCGCCCTGTAGCTTTTGATAACTCCAACAACTTGATAGCTGTAGAGCTGATATCTATGCCTATCAAAGGCGGTTTTTTTCTTCCGAATAGTGACATGCGGGTACCTAATCAATCATAATGCCGCAGGAGTTAACTAGGATTCTCTTTAAATAGAGTAAGTAACTATATAGCAGCAAATGATTTTTTTGTGAAGACATTTTTTCATAAAAGAGCTAATAATGCTCACATTTTATTTGCTAGACTATCGGACTTCATACAGACCATTCTGGTCTGCCCTGACAAAGTAAATCTGTGAACTAGCGCATGAAGTCGTTTTTCAGACTAACAAGATACCTCCTTTATTTCTTATTCGGTATGTCATTGATAGGCGCCATTACCCTTTTTGGCGCCTATCTATACCTTGAACCCAAGCTGCCATCCATTGAAACACTCAAGGATGTGCGCCTACAGGTCCCCCTTCGAATCTACAGTAAAGACCAGCTGCTGATCTCTGAGTTTGGCGAGAAACGTCGAGAACCCCTCGATTTCGATCAAATCCCGCCAATTATGATCAACGCCTTCCTCGCCGCCGAGGATGATCGTTTTTACCAACACCCGGGCGTAGACTACCAAGGCATTTTGCGCGCCGCCATACAGCTTCTTCTCACGGGTGAGCGAAGACAGGGCGGAAGCACCATCACTATGCAGGTGGCCAGGAACTTCTTCCTTACCAGCAAAAAAACCTACACCCGAAAACTCAATGAGATATTTCTCGCACTGAAGATAGAACGGATGCTCTCCAAAGAGGAGATTCTCGAACTCTACCTTAACAAGATCTACCTCGGCCATCGCTCTTACGGTGTCGGCGCGGCTGCCTTAGTCTATTATGGCAGACCGCTGGATAAACTTGAGCTTTCAGAAATCGCCATGATTGCGGGCCTCCCCAAGGCTCCATCCCGCTACAACCCCATATCTGATCCAGCACGGGCATTAGTACGCAGAAACTACGTTTTAGGCCGCATGCGCCAACTCGACTATATCAGTCAATTCGAGTACGAAACAGCAAAAGCCGCCCCGGTAACCGCCAAGCTCCACACAACCCCGAGCGAACTCGAGGCCCCTTATGTTGCAGAGATGGCCCGGGCCGAAGCTATCAGCCGCTTCGGCCAGGATGCCTACACAAGCGGTTATACTATCACTACTACCATCGACAGCCACCTGCAATCTGCCGCCAATCAGGCCCTACGCCAAGCCATCCAGTCCTATGACAAACGCCACGGCTATCGCGGCGTTACCGGGCACTATGATATCACTGATATCGTGGATGACAGCGAGCTGATAGCCCTGTTTGACGAACAGCCTGATGTCACAAGCCTGAAAAAGGCCTTCGTTACAGCGATTGCCGATCAAAGCGCGGAAGTCCTCACCGCTCAAGGCGAGAAGCTGACACTCGAATGGTCAGGGTTATCCTGGGCAAGCACCTATGTCAACCATGACATCAAAAAAGCAGCACCCAAGCAAACTCAAGATATCCTCTCGGTCGGCGATCAAATCTACCTCTACTGGGAAATCCCCGAAAAGGGTGAGCCCTACTGGCGACTGGCGCAAATCCCAGATGTCTCAGGAGCCTTGATATCAGTTTCGCCAAATAATGGCTCGATTAAGGCATTAGTTGGAGGTTACGATTTTTATCTCAGCAAATTCAACCGGGTGACGCAAGCCAAACGTCAACCCGGGTCAGGCTTCAAACCCTTCATCTACTCTGCGGCCCTGGAGGCAGGTTTTACCCCAGCCACCTTGATAAATGATGCCCCGGTTGTCTTTGAAGACGACACCCTGGAGGCCTCATGGCGACCGGAAAACTATAGCGGTAAGTTTTTTGGCCCCACACGACTCAGATATGCCCTGACTCACTCGCGCAACCTGGTCTCCATTCGGCTGTTGCGAAAGATAGGGATAAAGTACGCCATAAACTACGCTACCCGCTTTGGCTTCGACAAAAACGACCTGCCTTACGACCTCTCACTGGCATTGGGTAGCGGGTCTGTAACCCCACTCTCGATGGCTCGCGGCTACAGCGTCCTGGCAAATGGCGGGTTTTATGTACCGCCATACATCATCGATTCAATTCGTGACGATCAGGACAATGTCATTTATCAGGCCAACCCGATCCAGGTTTGCGATGAAGCCATGCAAAAACTAGCCGAGAGTACATCACAGCCTATTGAGGAAACGAGCGCAATCCCCCCGGAAGACAGCGAGGAACAAGAGACAGACCCAATACCACGCTGCGCGGAACGTGCCATAACCGAACAAAACCACTTTCTGATGCATTCCATTCTGCGCGACGTCATTCAGCAGGGCACCGCGCGTAAGGCCCGCTCACTCGGGAGAGGGGATATTGCCGGTAAGACAGGCACCACCAATGATCAGCGAGACGCCTGGTTCAACGGATTCAATCACCATTTAGTCACCACGACCTGGCTAGGCTTTGACAATGTTGAACCTTTGGGTCGCGGTGAAGTAGGAGGCCGCGCAGCACTTCCCGCCTGGATAGACTACATGCGGGTGGCACTAAACGGCATCGAAGAGGTCATACCCGACATGCCGCCCAAAATGGTAACCATGCGGATCGACGTTGATACAGGCGAACCGGTGGGAGCCGGCAGCACTAACGCTATTTTTGAGGTTTTCGAAATCGACAAGGCACCAAACATGCTGGATGGGAGAAGCTCTGAAAGCATCGAAGGAAGCACGCCATCGAATATATCGCCTATTGAAGATCCCTTTTGACCAGAAAATGCGCACAGGAAAACGTGAGTTACAACGACTTATCGCCTATGAGGCAGCACGCATTCTGACAGAACTGCGCTCTGACAACATTACCTATGCCTGCCAGAAGGCGGCAGCCAGATATGGCATCACTAAACGCCAGTTACTACCCACCAGGGAGGAGGTGGAGAATGCCTTGAGGGAACAGCAGCGCCTGGTTCGCGGTGAGAACCAGGCCGCTACGCTACATGCGCTTCGTCTCAGTGCGCTCGAAGCCATGCAGGCCTTGATACAGTTCAAACCCAAGTTGGTGGGTGCTGTTTTCGATGGTACGGCCGACAGCAACAGCAGGGTAAAGCTGCACCTCCTTGCCGACACGCCGGAAGACCTGCTCTTCACCTTGAGTGACCTGCGTATCCCCTGGCAGGAAAAACAGCACCGCTTGCAATTCAGCGACGGCAGAAAAGAGACGGTGCCATGCTTTCTGTTCAGCGCCGATGGTGTCGGTTTCGAGCTTGTTGTACTTCCAGCCCGAAATCCACGCAATCACCCATTGGATCCGCTGGACAATCAACCCATCCAGGGCGCAACCGTCAAGCAGCTGCAACTGATGGTCAAAACAACTCAGCCTGAATCAGATACCTTACCGTTCGCTTAGCGGCACATAATCGCGCCTGGCGTAACCCTTGTAAATCTGCCTTGGGCGCCCGATCTTCTGTCTCGGATCATCCATCATCTCCAACCAATGCGCTACCCAACCAACTGTGCGGGCTATAGCAAACATCACTGTGAACATGTTGTTGGGTATACCGAGAGCCCGGTAGATAATTCCGGAGTAGAAATCCACATTCGGATAGAGCTTGCGCTCGATGAAATACTCATCATTCAATGCGATCTCTTCCAGGCGCTGGGCCAGCTCGAACATCGGATTATTCGCATCCGCCAGCTTTGACAATACCTCATGACAAACCTCGCGAATTATGCCGGCACGGGGGTCATATTTCTTGTAAACCCTATGCCCAAACCCCATCAGGCGAAAACCATCCTCTTTATCCTTGGCCTTGGCGATATATTTGTCTATTTGCGAAACATCCCCTATCTCGCTGAGCATGTCCAGAACCGCCTCATTGGCACCACCATGCGCGGGCCCCCAAAGAGAAGCGATACCGGCAGCGATACAGGCGAAGGGATTAGCCAGCGAACTGCCGGCAAGCCGCACGGTGGAGGTACTGGCGTTCTGCTCATGATCAGCATGCAGGATAAAAAGCAGATTCAAGGCCTTTTCCGCAATCGGATCCACTTGATACTCCTCGCAGGGAGTCGCAAACATCATGTGCAGCAGATTAGCGCAGTAGGAGAGCTCATTGCGCGGATACATGAACGGTTCGCCAATATTGTGTTTGTAACTGCCGGCCGCAATGGTCGGCATCTTCGCAATCAACCTGTGGGCAGCAACCCGGCGCAATTCCGGGTCGTTGATATCCAGCGAATCGTGATAAAAAGCGGAAAGCGAACCGACCATACCGACCATGATGGCCATAGGATGCGCATCATAGTGGAAACCATTGAAGAAATGGGTCAGGGTCTCATTCAACATGGTGTGGCGATTGATCAGGATGTTGAAAGCCCCTAGCTGATCTTCAGTCGGCAATTCTTCATTCAAGAGCAGATAGGCGGTCTCCAGGAAATCACCATTAGCCGCCAATTGCTCAATGGGATAGCCCCGGTACTCCAGAATACCCACCTCACCCTGAATAAAGGTAATCTTACTTTGGCAACTCGCCGTGGACATAAATCCCGGGTCGTAGGTAAAAACCCCAGCCTCTTGATAGAGAGATGAAACATCAATTGCAGGGGGACCCTGAATCGATTCACGTACAGGTAGCTTTATCGATACCCCAGTCTCGTCATTCGTCAAGGTATAGGTCTTTGGATTATCCGCCATGTTGTGCTCCGTGAGTTACTTCAAGGCTTGCGTAGGATCAGCGTATTGCATCAACAAAGACAATACCCTAAATCGCATACGGTATAAATTAACAGTCAATCAAACATAACTTTTTTTATAGGAACCAAAATTATAGCCTGGAGCCTATACAGCCCTTCAAGAGGATCATGTTAATGATGACTATTGCTTTTTAACATACCCCATCATCATCGGCCTTGCTGCCGCTTCATGCCGACACCCCAGAGAAATATAATTGTCTACGAAGAAACTTCAAGAAACGGCAGGTCCTGCCCTTGAACCGGTCGCAACTGATCGTACCAGGTTGCGTTTTCGTCATATTGAGCAAAAAAGGGCCTTTGCACGAGATCGTGATCCCGCGCCTGGATGAAGCGCAGCACAAACACCTTCTCTCCATTGACCTCACTGACACCCTGAATCTCCACTTTACCAGGACCGGCACTCATACTGGGACCGCGCGCGGTGCGGCCCAATCCGGACACCTGCTTCATCGCATCACGGTAGATCTGCCATGCCTTGTGCAAGGGAACCTCGAAATAGCGACGGGCACCAGTATCCCGCTCCACAAACATGTAGTAGGGGATAATCCCCATCTTAACCTGCTCATTCCACAGATTCGCCCAATCATCTGCATTGTCGTTGATATGGGCCAACAAAGGGCCTTGACTGCGAATTTCAGCTCCTGTCGCCCGCACCCGGCGAATAGCTGCGCGTGCGACATCGGTATCCAACTCACGCCAGTAATTGTAATGAGCCATGATTGCTACATGTTTACCGGCCAATACCAGATGATGAAGCAACTCGACTAACTCATCGGCATCCTCATCTGAAATGAAACGATGCGGCCAGAATGTCAATGCCTTGGTACCAATCCGAATGGTCTGAATATGACTGAACTCGGGGTGAAGCAATGGCTCTAGGTAGACTTTCAACTGCTTGGTCTTCATTACCATCGGGTCCCCTCCGGTTACCAGCAAGTCCGTCACTTCCGGATGGCGACGCAGATAGCCGTAGAGTTTATCCGCTTCGGTGGTCGCCATGCGCAAGGACTTATCGCCAATAAACTGCGCCCACCTGAAACAGAAGGTGCAGTAACTGTGGCACGTCTGTCCCTGACTGGGAAAAAACAACACGGTCTCCCTATATTTGTGCTGCAGGCCATTGATCGGCTCACCATCCTGGTCCAACGGTAGATTCTGCGCCAATTGCCCTGCCGGATGAGGATTGAGCTCAGCACGAATTTCGCTTGCCACCGCCTGCAGATCTATCTTCTCAAGGCCGGAGCTAAGCGCCATCGCCATACGGTTGAAATGCGCCTCTGATAACATACCACGCTGGGGAAAGGTCAGCTGAAACATCGGATCTTCAGGTGCCCGCTCCCAATCAATCAGCTCACGCAATACATAGTCGTTGACTCGAAATGGCAGCACGCTAGAGACAACCTTCATCTCGAAACGCAACTCATCGCTGAGCTGTTCAAGCTGACTGATCCGATCCAGGTCGCGAGCGGTATAAACAGTGAAGCGCTTGGGCGCATAATCAAAATCGACCGAGTGCAAAAAAGCTCTGGCTGACTGGGAATCAAGCAGCATAGTCATCTCCTCAAGAGATCATCAATATCATCCAGGATCTCTCACATGCTTGGAAAATACACCCCAAAAACACTGGCACAAGATTGTTTAATCAAGAACCTTAAAAACAACCAGAGAGTCGGGCATAAAGAGATGTACCCTAACAAACAATGGCAGACGCAGCAAAAAAAGCTTGAGGCAACGCTACAAACCAAGACTCTAACTCGCGTTATTTAGTAGAAGTTAGGGATAATTAAAGGCAATTAGGACCATGATAGAGAATTATTTAAAAACGCAATGCTTTTAATTATTCTAATTGAAAATATAATATATTTTCATTCAACACAGAGACGGGAGCGAAAGGCACTACCCCTTATGCCCACGACTGATCTGTTTTTTTTGCGAAGCACTGTAAATGATTTCAATTACCATTCATAATACATTTTTTATATACCCATAAATTAAAACAAGGGCATCAGAAAAACAAACACTGAAGGTTTCACCATGAATCTACACGAATATCAAGCAAAATCACTATTCGCCAGTTACGGCATACCCGTCCCTCAAGGGCAGTCCGTTACAAGCCCCAGTGACGCCCGCACCGCGGCGCAAGGGCTTGGCGGAGACATTTGGGTTGTAAAAGCTCAAGCCCACACCGGAGGACGCGGAAAAGCGGGAGGAGTAAAATTGGCTCGCTCTTTGGATGAGACGGAAGAGGCAGCCAGAGAGATACTGGGAATGACCCTTGTCACCAAACAGACTGGACCACAGGGACTCCCCGTGAATTCCGTACTAGTGGAGGAGGGCAGTGAGATCGCCAGGGAACTCTACCTGGGCGCCCTACTGGACCGATCTCGCTCACGTATCACCTTCATGGCCTCTGCCGCCGGCGGCATGAACATTGAGGAGGTTGCCGCGGAAACACCGGAGAAAATTCTCACCACCATCGTCAACCCCTCAACCGGCATGCTACCCTTCCAATGCCGCAAGCTTGCCTTTGGCCTTGGACTGGAAGGCAACCAGATCAAGCAATTTTCCCAAATCATGATGGCCTTGTATCAACTCTACATGGACAAGGATATCAGTCTGATCGAGATAAACCCCCTGATTGTCACCTCATCCGGTGACCTTGTTGCCTTGGATGCAAAGATAAACCTGGATAGCAACGCCCTATACCGCCATCAGGATCTGGCGGCACTACGCGATATCACACAAGAGGACGAAAAGGAGGCTGCCGCAACCAAACACGATCTCAACTACATTACCTTGGAGGGCAATATCGGTTGCATGGTGAACGGCGCCGGTCTCGCCATGGCAACCATGGACATGGTCAAGCTTCATGGCGGGGAACCTGCAAACTTCCTCGACGTCGGTGGCGGCACTACAGCGGAAAGGGTGACAGAGGCATTCAAACTGATTCTTTCAGATCCCAAGGTGAAGACGGTACTGGTGAATATCTTCGGCGGCATCGTTCGTTGCGACCTGATTGCGGAGGGCATTCTAACCGCCGCACGAACAATCGGCGTCACTGTGCCTGTGGTTGTAAGGCTTGAAGGCACCAATGCCCAGCAAGGACTGGATATGCTGGAAACCAGCGGTCTCGACTTTCTCACCGCCAACGACTTTACTGAAGCCGCTAAAAAAGCCGTTTT
>JASFJX010000095.1:0-9140 GCA_050119385.1 Candidatus Thiodiazotropha sp.
AACCTGAAGCGTTATAACAATCCTGATGATAATATTTTAGCCATGGCCTTTGGTCCCGGTTTTATGGCGCATCAACTTATTATGAAAAGGGTCTAAGCCTAAACAAGAATAACAATTAATGAAAAGGTAAAAGGTGCCTGAAAATCTTGATAATTTACAAGTGGCAAGGAGTCTGTGAAGACTAGGGTTTGCACAAAATCCAGTAAGCCTGGAAGTTACCCTTTTCTGTCATTGTCTCTCCCAAAGTGTTAATCGACAAAGGTTCTGCAGCCAAGATTCCTATACGCCAAAAGCTTCGAGCTAAGGTGTTAATGAGACCGTGTATAATTCAAATGCAGTAAAAGACTTGGAATCGAGATCAGCATGCAGGATTGTTTGGTTTGTGAATGAGAGGTTGCAAAATAACGAATGACCCGGTAGCCAAATAGGTTGCTTTCAGGGCTTCAAGTATGCCCTTGCAAAGTGTTGTGTTCTTGACAAGGAATAACTATTCCGTTTCAGGGTATAGACAGACTGCACTATAGAGCAAGGTAATCTATTTGGTCGCTGGGTAAAAGGTTAATTCTTCATGTACATAGGGTGTCCGCATATATCCTAAGCATCGTCTGATTACTCTAAAAAACCGCTACACACATCAAAGCAATGGTAGTGAAATTGGTTGGAGATTGAGGTGCCAGGTGAGTTTGCCGGTCACGCTGATCATCAACTGGATTTTAGTAATTGATTTGCAATAGTCTTTTTGATGATATACGTGTTTCGGAAGGGTATCCAAAGGCGTTGTTGATATATTTGACGCCCTCGACCGTAAGCCTGCGATTGACGTGGCTATGTCCATAGATGTGAATCTTTGAGTTCAGGGCGCGTATCTGCTGATCGAGTAATGGGCTGCCTAATACCGGGTATATATCGCGGAACCTGTACGGGATGTAACCGGGCATTACATCGATACGTGGTAGGAAGTGAGAAAAGGTAATCACGGTTTGCTCGGCAGGTATCTCTTCAAGATTATTTTTCTGCAGAAAAAAACGGTTTTGAGCTGTTGGTGTTTCCAGGGTTTCAGGCCATCTGCAATGAGAGAAATCCATCCATTTGGTGAACAGTTCATCATTCAGTTTGCCAAAGCTGAGGTCATACCAGGAGTAGAGGGGTATGATCTTAAGGTTATCAATACTTTTTCGTTCCGTTATAACACCGCTTTCACGGCCTATTGTCAGAAGTTGAAAAAACTTGTCGATGGAGTTGGTCTCTATCTGCGATGTGCCGCGAACCCATAAATCGTGATTGCCCGGCACATAAAAGACACTCCTGAATTTACTGGTCAGTTGTTCAAAACAAGTAACGATACGTGAAGTAGAGTCAGAAATGTCCCCGGCCAGGATCAAGATATCGTTGACATAGTCGAAGTTGGATAGAGAAGAGACCCAAAGATTATTCTCTTCATAATCGACGTGTATGTCTGAGACAGCGAAGACTCTCATGCTTTTGGTTTCGAACCCGTTCTGGCGATCATTCGGTTAATAATTATGCCATCTATATGGTAGGTAAGATAACATGCTCAGATCGCTAGTAGTTCTCGCAACTCCCGTATCTGGTCTTTCGCATTGTCTATGATGCCGATGGAATGTCTTGGAGTTAGTCGGCCCAATGCCAGTTTATGAAATGCGGGCACCAGGTCGAGGCGGGGAAGGGTGTGCATCTTTGGCGTGCCTATGAAGGCATGCAACTGGGCGATAACAACCAAATCGACATAGTCGGGTCTATCGCTGATATTTTCCATCCAATCCTCTGCATGCAGGGCTGCTTGCACAAAGTACTCGGGGAATTCCCATTTGCGTAACACCATTGCCCCTACCTCCGCCTTGAGGTGGTCGATGACGAGGTCGAGTTGCTTAGGATTTTCCGCCAATTCAGGTTTATTCGTGGCTGCGCCCAGGATGGCGAGTGCGCCGATATCGTGTAACAGACCGCATAACAGGGCCTGATCGCTCTCCAGGCCGGGAGTGACCTGAGCCAGCTCGTAGCAGATGGGCGCCACGTAGCTAAGGTGCTTCCAGAGATCGACCATTCGTTGTTGCAAGAGTTTCGAGTCGCTGCTGAAGAGCTTGCCCAGGGCAAAGCTGATCACCAGGTTGTGGGTGACAGAGCGACCGAGGCGGGTAACCGCATCAGGAAGATTGTCGATGGGTTGTTTTCCCCGATAAGCGGCACTGTTGACCACACTGATAATACGGGCTGCCACAGTTGGATCGGCCTGAACCACATGGGCGATATCTTCACTGTCGGTGTTGGTGTCGTTGATGACTTTGGCGATACGCAGGGTGATGTCCGGCATGCTCGGCAATTCAAAGGTATCGTTCTTGATCGCTTCGTAAAACTCCCAGTAGAGAGCATCTTCCGGACCATCTGAATCCCTTAGTTCAATACTCTGGTTGATGCGGGTATTGACTGCCTGTGGCAGGCGTTTTATCGCTTCGTAGAGTTCCCTGGGAATACACAACAGATCCACATTGGTAATGGTATTGATGTCAACATCGTAGGGAGAGTCTTCCGCCAAGGGGGGATTGAATGGCTGATCGGCCTTACATATCTCCCGCTTCCCATCCACTGAGACTATCTCGACCTGACCCTGGAGCAGATAGTAGACCTGATCTGTCCGTTCTTCACTGGTCGCAATCTTGATGCCGGCATTTCGATGTTCGACGTGAGTTTCGTCTAATACATAATCCAGTACATGCTTCGGTAGATTTCTGAGGATGGGTACTTTTTTGACACTGCTGCTTGGTGCAGCGGTAATTCTTTGAATCATCTTCTGATAGCTCGGTGAGGGACTCGGCCTGTTTTCCACGCGGTATTTGATCGGTGCTTTACGTACAATATCATATTCACCTGGCAATCAAATGGGTCGTGTTAAGCCTCATTATGCCAGCCAATAGACTGTGTTATCAAAAACCTGTTGTTGGCTGGCATACTTTGGCCTTTTATAGTTCCATAATAAGACATATTCTGTTGCCGGGTTAACGGTCGTTACTTCAGGTATAAGGTGAATCGGATGCGGATTGGACAAGGTTTTGACGCCCATCGTTTTGGACCCGGCTCAGGCTTGGTGCTTGGGGGCGTTGATGTGCCCTATGATCAGGGCTTGAAGGCCCACTCGGATGGGGATGTGCTGATTCATGCCTTGTGTGATGCCCTGCTGGGCGCGGCCGGTCTTGGTGATATTGGCAGACACTTTCCCGACCAGGATCCCGCCTATGCGGGGATCGACAGTCGGATATTGCTGCGCCGGGTAATGGAACAACTTCAACACGACGGTCTGAAGGTTGCCAATGCAGATATGACCATAATTGCTCAGCGTCCAACACTTGCTCCCCATATCGAGGCCATGCGCAGTTGCCTGGCTGAGGATCTAGAACTTGGGGTGCAGCGGGTCAATATCAAGGCGACCACCACCGAGGGTATGGGTTTCACCGGGCGTAGGGAAGGTATCGCCGCACTGGCCGTCGTGTTGTTGGAGGAGTGTCAGGTTGACGATTGATCCTCCCTGGCTAACCCTCGACAAAATGCCATCTGCATCGGGTCCTGCCCTTGGAACAGGCACGATTCGAACGATCCCCGAGGATTTTCAGGTTGACGAGGTGCTGGGCTTCGATCCCGATGGAGAGGGTGAGCATCTGCTGTTACAGGTCAGAAAGCGGCAGACCAATACTCACTGGTTGGCCGGAGAATTGGCCAGGTTGGCGCAGATACCCGCTAATGATGTCAGCTATGCCGGTATGAAAGACCGCCATGCAGTGACGACACAGTGGTTCTCCATGCGCATGGCGGGGCGCCCGGAGCCGGATTGGAGCCGGCTGGAGAGTGATCTGATTCAGCTCCTGCAGGTGCATCGGCATCGGCGCAAACTGCGCCGGGGATCGCTACGGGGAAATCGTTTTCTTATAAGGATTCGAGACCTGAAGGCAGATAGAGCAAAAATTGAACAACGTTTAGTTCAGTTGCGGGAAATGGGTATGCCTAACTATTTCGGTGAGCAGCGATTTGGCCGTGACTACCAGAATCTTGCCATGGCGGAGCCACTCTTCTCGCGAGCCAGACCGCGGATGAAACGGCAGTTGCGTGGATTGGTAATCTCGGCAGTGCGATCTCAACTCTTCAATCAGGTTCTGGCTGAGCGTATTACACAAAGGAATTGGAACATGCCACTGCAGGGTGATTACTTCAAACTCGATGGCAGTCGGGCCGGATTTTCCGATGATCCAGAGCAGAGCGTAGAACTCCTCCAACGATGTCAACAGCAGGATATTCATCCAAGTGGGCCGCTTTGGGGGCGAGGGCGCACATTGGTCAATGGGCTGACCGCTGAACTTGAGACAAAGGTGCTGACAGCGTTCGGGGACTGGCGTGATGGTCTGGAGCATGTAGGCTTGGAGCAGGAACGAAGACCATTGAGGGTACGCTTGCAGGATCTCTCCTGGTGTTTTTCCCAAGATGGGTGGCTTGAATTAGGTTTTTTTCTGCCCGCGGGAAGCTTCGCCACCGTACTGCTGCGAGAACTGATTGACTATTGAACAGGTGCTTTCCTCGTTCCCGGCTATCTATGATGGGATAGCCTGATTACCCTGAAGACTAGGGGTGGTAAAAAAGGACTCTCTCTGGATAGGATTGCTATCGAGAGTAGATTCTCCAGAATCAATGACAACGAAAACCCCAGTGCTTTATTGCATGAGAGAGGATAAAGGAGTATGAGATTCATCAGTCGTATCAACCCTCAATTTATTGATGCAAAGGACTGCCAATGAAAGGCGCATTGAAGCAACTCTGTTGTGCCGTTCAGAGGAATTGCCATATCTCGGATGCCCGTCATGGCGCCGATTACGGGCTCTGTACCTACTTGTTGAAAATGCGCGAATACTACCGCTGGGAGAATGGACTCGATTACGGGGTGTCGTTGGCCAATGAATCTGTGGGTGAATGGTTGACCCAGCGGGAGCAACTCTGGGACTCTCTTAGCGAGGACGAATTCGCCCCTTTACCCCTTGCCGGACGGTTGTTCGACCCCTTTGATGTGGATCCAATCAATGAACAGCTCGATTCCTATGGCCTGGTCTACAGCGCGGGCTATGGTTCCAAGAATAAACCCCTGTTCTTCCTCGGTCATCTGGAACGCAGGGAAGAGCCGGGCGGGGCCTCTGTCTGGGTCGCCGGGCGTGAGTTGGCTCGAGACCTGATGGCCCCTGCGGCGATGTGTCAGGGGGATCGAATCTATATTCGTCGAGAGTCGTTTCGACGCCTGATATGGGAGAAACTGGAAAACTGGCGTTGGCACAGTCCGGATAATGCCATGGGCCGGGCATTCACTTACTATGACTTGGAGGATGATCTTGAGAATGCCCTCGATCAGATGGTGGAAAAGGAACTGGATGTGGTGCTGTTGCATGAGCAAGGCGAGTATCAGGCTGGAAGGGTACTGGGCGAGGCTTGGAATCAACTATTGACGGCACTGGGTCATTCAGCGGCCGAATTGATGGTGCGTGCTGTTCGCGACCATTGGGCTGACTGCCAAGTGACCCTGCCAAGTCTCATCGAGCAGGAAGATCGCGCCTCCGTTCACTTCTTCTTTGGTGGGCTGAACGGTATGCGAAAAACGCTCTTTCCCAGTCTGATCGCTGCCTATGAGAGATGGCACGAGCAGGGTGATTGGATGGCCTTGAAAAGAGCGATAGAGGCAGGCCGGGAGCACTGGTCTGCAATGGCCGGGGAAGCGCTGAAGATCCACCGTGAGCAACCGGATCAGGCCCAGGTTGCAATTAAGTCACTGCTTGAAAGTAATATACTATGAGTGCCGGGTGTGAAAGCTGGTCTCTTCCGGCATGCCGGTATTATCGATGACAACCTGTTTGACACCAGGCATGCGTGAGAGGATATAGCCCCCCATCATCAATGCAAGTTGTTCATTGTCAGTCTCCAGCGCGGTCAACAGCTTGCCGGCAACCAGTTGGCAGCGTTGGGTCGGGTTTGGATTTTTGACCCAGCTTTGACCGATTTGCCAACCCCTGTCCATATCTTTATCCATCTTGTCGAAGGATTCCTGCATGGACTCAAGATAACCTTCGGGTATCTCCAGGTCCATTGACCAGTCATCGATAATCAGATTAAGTTGCATGATTCTAAAAAACATAACTGCTTGGTTGTCCCGCAGGTATGATCAGGCTCCAGAGAGGTAAAATCAAGCATATGGAAGATCGGGAATTACTTGCACTGGTCGAGCTTGGTGGATATCCCAACTTCGTGCCACTTTATGAGCGGTGCGGCTACCAGGTAGAGATGGTCAATTCGGTACGTAAGGCGCAGGCGTGGCTTAAGCGGCACAGGCCCAAAGTGGTGGTGGCGGAGTTTTATGCCGATCCGCAATTTCGCGATCGACTCAGTAATCTGGAATCCCTGCTCGCCACGCTTCAGCGATATGATACAGATGCGAAAGTGATCGTACTGATCGATAAAAAATATCTGCATAACTTAGAAAAAATTAAACAGCGCTATCGGGTGCATGCCGTTTTGACATTCCCCATCGAGGCATCAGGCATGCAAGCTGTTTTGGAAAATCTAGTAACCAGGCCATAAGTATCCCGATACTGAGGGCCTGGTCAGTACAAGGAGTAAAGGATGCTGGTTGAAATCGAAGGCCTTTTACAGAAGGCGCAGTTGGATAAGATCGAAGAGGTATTGGCGCAGGCGGAATTCGTCGATGGCAAGCTGACTGCCGGTAAGGCGGCACAGCGAGTGAAGAACAATCAGGAACTCAAAGGTGAGCCCAGGCAGATGGAGTTGCTGATCAGAATACTCACCAGTGCCATGGCAAATAACGCGACCTTTCGTTCCGCGGTTCTGCCCTATCGCATGGCCGATCCGATCTTCGCCCGTTACCAACCGGGCATGACCTATGGCGACCATGTGGATGACCCGCTGATGGGGCTCAGTGGGCAGCGATTTCGCAGCGATGTCTCGATGACCATCTTCCTGCGTGAACCCGATACTTATCTGGGTGGCGAACTGGTGGTGCGCACCACTTTCGGTGAGAAGCGGGTAAAACTCAAGGCGGGAAGCGCGGTGATCTATCCCTCCTCCAGTTTGCACCATGTGGCAGAGGTGACCGAGGGTGAGCGCTTGGTGGCATTGGCATGGATTCAGAGTTATGTGCGGGATCCGGCTCAGCGTGAGTTGTTGTACGAACTCGACCAGGCCAGGGAGCATCTTCTGGCGACCGCTCCCGATGAGTCGACCACCGGCCTGGTGGACAAGTCCTATGCGAATCTGTTGCGCATGTGGGGGGATGTCTAGCGGACACTTTTTCTATAAGAACAACAAGTGAGTAGCAGAATGGAGCGGTCAACTGATTTTTTTAGGATTATGGCAGCTGTTGGCGGACGCTCTCAGCGCATTCGCCCGTCGCAGCGAATGGGTCGACCGGTGCGCCCTGAGGCGAAATACAGCTGATGGTGACTATCTGGTCATTTTCAATGCCCACGACACGGGTCACTTTCATCGGGTTATCTGAATAGGTAAGTTCGATAATAGCCAAACGGCGCTTGCCCCGCTGTTCGTATTGACCGCTGGTCATGGCGTGGCTTATGCGTTCAGAGGGCGGGATATTGTTTCGTTCGTAGGTTTTGATGAGCTGCTGCTCAGCGGCCTTTCTTGTCGTTTCGATCAACTGCTGCAAATAAGCCTGGTCGAAGGATGAATTGGTAACTCCATTGGCCGGAACTTTGCTGATCTTGACGTTGGATGGATTTGGAACTAAGCCGCAGCCGAACAGTAGCAGGGGTAGTAGGAGAACGGTGGGTCGCAGGTAAAAGAACATGGCATTCCTTATAAAATCAGTGCACTGAACGAGTATTCTAACCCGAATATTTCACCCGGTCGCTTGAAATAGATATTAACAAGCGGTTTTTAAAAGATATTTCTGGAGTATTAGCAAAGTACAAAGTGTAATCGACCAATGCTGAACGCGCCCTCGTACCGATCTCACCGCCCAGCTGCGGTATTTGTTCAATCGTCCATCCTTCGGTCCGTAAACGGCACATCCCTGTGCCACTTCTCAATAGCTTAGGCTATTGACTCAATCACAAATCCACATCTGAACGGCGATCCCGGCACGATCATCGCGTTCCCGGATGAAACATTCGGGCTAACCTTATGCCCTCCTGAGCGCAGCGACGGCGATGAGTAGGCAGGCCGGAGGTCCTCTTCAAGTTTTAACGATACGGCTCAACACTGCCGTTGCACACAGCGAACCCAAAAGGATCAACAATCCGCTCAATGGATTGCTCAGCAGCTCAGGCGCGATGAGCAGCACGCCCCCGAGACCGAACATCATCAAACCTGACAGCAGTTTCAACACTCTGCCCTGACGTTCGCTGAGTTTGAAGCGGCCCATTGTATAGACAAAGATCAATACGATAAACAACAACGGTAGTACATAGACCAGGTTATAGAAGAGTAGATAAAGATAGTAATCGAAGCGGCTCAATTCATTCAGGGTCAGGATACGGGTATAGACCATGGGAAAACCCGCGGTACAGAGCAATTCGTAACTGTTGGCGGCAATCGCCAAAATCACGGTGCCGAGGAATAGCGTAGGGAGGTGCTCCACACCGATCAGGCCGCGCATGCGCTGAAACAGACCCGGCTTGGCTTGCTGCGGAATCGACAAAGAGACACCCTGCTGAAACCAGAAGAAATCCTTGATATTGAGCAGCGCTATCAGTAACGCCAGCAGTGCCGCCGCCAAGGTCATATAGGGCATGCTGCCAGTGAGTAAAAACAGATTCAGCCAGGCAGCCATAAAGAGAAAGTAGACCGCCCCGGAGAAAAAGACAAAGACACCGCCAACGAACAACATGCGTCTACGGTTGCGGGCATTGACCAACAGACTCAGCAAAAACAGCAGTACGAAAAAGGCACAGGGATTAAAGGCATCCAGTCCAGCAATTACAAGTGTCAGAGGTAAAAGCGACATGCCCGAGGTTAACGGATCGCCGATGAAGGGCAGCTCTGTGGTGGTTACGCCGCCATCGGTGCGTTGACCCGCCCGGCACTGATGCAGTAACTGTCGCAGCTCCTCACCTGTAGTCTGTGCA
>JASFJX010000096.1:0-9103 GCA_050119385.1 Candidatus Thiodiazotropha sp.
AACAGGGCCCACTGGATGACTCAGAGTGTCAGAGGGATCTGGCGACCGCTGACATGCTGCAGGGCTTTCATGAGCATCTGACCCAGGCCCTTGATGATATCGGTTTTACCGATCCGCGCCAGTCGCAAAAGCTCCTGCGCCGGCTACGCAGTCTTTTTCAACGGGCCAGGCCGGATAAGGATGAAATCAATATCTTGCGTGGGATCCTCAGCGCTATGCAGGGACGCAAGTCGATGCGGCGCTAGTGATTGCAAAATACCCTAGTAATTTATGCGGGATTGTGGATAATTTCCTACCCTCATGTCAACATAAAAGATGTGGCAACCAATGTTTTTCACACAAGCGTAGGTAAGCAGTTGAAAAAAAGTGAAGAAAAAGTCTCTCGTTGGAGAGAGGATATCCAGAGCGTTTTTGATCGGGATCCTGCAGCACGCACTACCTTCGAGATTATCACTACCTACCCTGGTGTGCATGCCGTGGTTTTTCACAGACTCTCCCATGCCCTGTGGGGTATCGGGTTGAAGTGGCTTGCACGGCTGATCTCAAACATTGCTAGACTTTTCACCGGCATCGAGATACATCCGGGAGCGGTTATCGGGAGGCGCTTTTTCATCGATCATGGTATGGGAGTGGTCATCGGAGAGACCGCAATCATCGGTGATGATTGTACCCTCTATCACGGTGTCACCTTGGGTGGTACCAGCTGGGAAAAAGGCAAACGCCACCCAACCCTTGAAAACAATGTGGTTGTTGGCGCGGGGGCGAAGGTGCTAGGGCCGATAGTTATCGGCGAAGGCGCCAGAATCGGCTCCAACGCGGTAGTCGTGAAAGATGTCCCTGCGGGCTCAACTGTGGTTGGTGTCCCAGGAAAGCTGATCACCGCCCATAAACCGGAGCTGACGGAACATAGGGAGCAGATTGCCAAAAAGATAGGTTTTGATGCCTATGGCGCCACCAAGGACGCAACCGACCCTGTGGCGCACGCAATCAATTGCATGCTTGACCATATTCACGTAATGGATAAAAAGATGGAGTCGATGTGTGAAGCCATGAAGCGGCTTGGCGTGGAAGAGGATGAGTCGAACCTGCCGACCCTGGATTCCTGCGAGATTGTTTCGACAGCAGAGGAACTGCAGAAACTTGATGAAGAGGTTCCTGAGAAAGAGAAAACCACCGAATAAACCGGGTGGGATAATCTTGACTAATTTGCTTGGGAATGTATATTAGCAATTGGAAATATTCACGGAGTTCATGAAGTGAAGCTCACCACAAAAGGCCGATACGCAGTCACAGCAATGCTGGACCTATCAATCCACCACGGGGAGGGTCCGATAACCCTTGCCGACATCGCCCAACGCCAAGGTATATCGCTCTCTTATCTGGAGCAGTTGTTCTCTCGTTTGCGTAAAAAGGCGTTGGTTGCCAGTGTGCGCGGTCCAGGCGGCGGCTATAGCCTGGGTAGGGGGGCTGATGAGATATATGTCGGTGAGGTGATCTCTGCCGTGGATGAAAATATCGACACCACCCGCTGTAACGGCGGACATAATTGCCAGAACAATGAACGCTGCTTGACTCACGATCTGTGGTCGGATCTGAGTAATCAGATCTATGGTTATCTGAATAAAATCAGTCTGCAGGACCTGATGGACCGTCAGGCAGTGCGCGAAGTAGCGGACCGTCAGGATCAGCCCGATAACGAACAGTCGGGGTTGGACATAACATTAATGGATAATTCAGGCGGCAGGCCTGGCGTCTGATGGCAATCGATGTCGGAGTTTGAGATGAAGTTACCCATCTACATGGACTATTCGGCCACAACGCCGGTGGATCCCCGCGTTGCGGAAATCATGTGCGGCTATTTGACCCCGGATGGCAATTTTGGTAATGCCGCTTCCCGTTCCCATGCCTTTGGCTGGACTGCCGACGAGGCGGTTACCCAGGCGCGGCGCCAGGTGGCGGATCTTGTGAACGCCGATCCCAGGGAGATCGTCTGGACTTCGGGGGCGACTGAGTCCGACAATCTGGCCATTAAGGGTGTGGCGGACTTTTACGCCAAAAAAGGGCGTCACATCGTCACCTGCAAAACCGAACACAAGGCGGTACTGGATACCTGTCGACAGCTTGAGCGTCACGGCTATGAGATAACCTATCTCGATCCGGAGCCCAACGGTCTGATAGACTTGTCGAAGCTTGAAGCTGCATTGCGTGATGACACGATTCTTGTCTCGATCATGCATGTCAACAATGAGATTGGCGTGATTCAGGACATCCAGTCGATCGGTGAAATAACACGGGATCGTAAGATTCTGTTTCATGTGGATGCCGCCCAGAGTGCCGGTAAGGTACCGATTGATCTACAGAGCCTGAAGGTGGATCTTATGTCCTTCTCGGCGCATAAAGTCTATGGTCCAAAAGGAATTGGCGCCCTCTACGTCAGGCGCAAGCCAAGAGTGCGCTTAGAGGCCCAAATGCATGGTGGCGGACATGAACGGGGCATGCGTTCCGGAACCCTTCCGACACACCAGATCGTGGGCATGGGGGAAGCCTTCAGGCTCGCCGGTGAAGAGATGGCAACCGATAACGAACGAATCCTTAGCTTGCGCAAACGGCTCTGGGCGGGCATGAGTGATATGGAAGAGGTCTATCTGAATGGTGATGAGGACCAGCGTGTGGCCGGTAACCTGAACGTCAGCTTCGCATTTGTTGAAGGTGAGTCGTTGATCATGGCGCTCAAGGATCTTGCGGTATCCTCTGGTTCAGCCTGTACCTCCGCGAGTCTGGAGCCTAGTTACGTTTTACGGGCCCTGGGCCGGGAGGATGAGCTGGCACACAGCTCTATACGCTTTACCTTAGGCCGTTTTTCCACCGTGGACGAGGTGGATTATGCAATCAAAAAGATTAAAACCGAAGTGGAGCGGCTGCGTGAACTGTCGCCCTTGTGGGAGATGTTCAAGGACGGCATCGACCTGAAATCAATTCAATGGGCAGCGCACTGATGCGCGCCCAACGTCTTCAGAGGTTGTAGATCATGGCATACAGTGACAAGGTTCTGGATCATTATGAGAATCCACGCAATGTGGGTAGCTTTGATAAAGATGACACCAGTGTGGGAACCGGTATGGTGGGGGCCCCTGCATGTGGTGACGTAATGCGCTTACAGATAAAGGTCAACGATGATGGTGTGATAGAAGATGCCCGTTTCAAGACCTACGGATGTGGTTCGGCAATCGCCTCCAGCAGCTTGTTGACGGAATGGGTCAAGGGAAAAACCCTGGAACAGGCCCAGGAGATCAAGAATTCCGAAATCGCAGAAGAGCTGGCGTTGCCGCCGGTGAAGGTGCACTGTTCTGTGTTGGCGGAGGATGCCATCAAAGCGGCGATCAAAGACTTTTCTGACAAGAAAACAAAGTAAGCGATAATATAGAGAGATCTGATAGAGTAGCAGACATGGGTATAACGATTACCGAAGCAGCAGCCAATAGAGTCCAGGCCTTTCTCGCCAGTCGTGGCAAAGGATTGGGTATCCGGCTGAGCGTGCGTACATCAGGTTGTTCCGGCATGGCCTATGAGATGGAGTTTGTGGATGAGGTCAAGGAGGACGACCAGGTTTTTGAAGACCGGGGTGTACAGGTGGTGATCGATTCTAAAAGTCTTGTCTATCTCGACGGCACTGAAGTCGATTATACTCGCGAGGGTCTCAATGAAGGTTTCAAGTTCAACAATCCCAACGCCAAGAGCGAGTGTGGATGTGGTGAGAGTTTTAACGTCTAAGGAAGAAATGAAAAGGGCATGAAACGGCTGCCTTAAGGCGGCCGTTTTTTTCGATATGTTGGATTTTTCGAAAAACTATTTTGATCTGTTTGGATTGCCGATTAGCTATATTGTTGATAGCAACTCCCTGTCTGAGCGCTATCGGGAGTTACAACGGGTGATCCATCCGGACCGTTTCGCCAATGCAACCGAACAGGAGCGAAGACTTTCGGTACAGAGTGCCGCGCGTATCAATGAGGCATTTGAAACACTGAAAGACCCGATTGCCCGCGCTAGTTACCTGTTGCAGCTGCATGGTATTGAGATGGATTCGTTGAATGAATCGACCCAGGACATGGCCTTCCTCATGCAGCAGATGGAGTTGCGCGAGGAGTTGGAGGAGGTTCGCGGGCAGCCCGACCCTTACCAGGCAATTTCTGACCTGCGCGGGCGGATCATGAAACAGATCAACAGTCTGGTGGCCCAGTTGGCTGTCTATTTTGAAACCCCAACGGATGAACAATTGCAGGCCGCCCGGGAGATCTTACGTAAAATGCGCTTTTTACAGAAGTTGCACACTGAGGTAGAGCGTGTTGAAGCTGATTTGGAAGATGAGTTGAATTGACCGAGCAGGTGAAAGAGAGATAGATGGCACTGCTGCAGATATCAGAACCGGGCCAGGCACAGGCACCCCATCGACATCGCCTGGCGGCGGGTATCGACCTGGGCACCACCAATTCCCTGGTGGCTACTGTGCGCAGTGGCAATGCCGATACCCTGCCCGATGAAGCGGGGCGTCATCTATTGCCATCCGTGGTGAGGTATCAAGCGGATTCAGTGCTGGTAGGCCATGAAGCCAAACTGGCCCAGACGGATGACCCGTTGAATACCATCTCATCGGCCAAGCGGCTGATCGGTCGCGGCGTCGATGATATCAAGACCCTGGGGAGCCGGCTTCCCTACCACTTCGTCCAGGAGCACACCAGTGTGCCGCGTATCGAGACAGCGGCGGGGCAGGTCAGCCCGGTTGAGGTCTCGGCAGAGATACTCAAGGTGCTGGCCAAGCGGGCGGAGGCAACCCTGGGGGGGGAATTGAGCGGGGTCGTGATTACAGTGCCCGCCTATTTCGATGAAGCCCAGCGGCAGGCCACCAAAGATGCCGCGAAATTGGCGGGAATGCATGTCCTGCGCCTGTTGAACGAGCCGACCGCTGCAGCCGTGGCCTATGGCCTGGATAAAGGGGTGGAAGGTGTACATGCCATCTATGATCTGGGGGGCGGTACCTTTGACATCTCCATATTGAGGCTCAACAAGGGGGTCTTCGAGGTTATGTCCACCGGTGGGGATTCGGCCCTGGGTGGCGATGATTTCGACCGTGTCGTGGCTGAATGGATCATGCAACAATCCGGCATCGGGCATGATGCCGATCACGCCCAAATGAAACGCCTGATGCTGGCAGGCTGTACAGCCAAAGAGGCACTTACCGATGCCGAGGAGACCCTGGTGAGTGTGGGGTTGGATGACGGTGACATCTGGCAGGGAAAACTGGACAGAACGACCTTTAATGAGCTGATCGATCCATTCATCAAAAAGACCCTCATCGCCTGTCGCAGGGCGATACGGGATGCCGGGATCAGCGCCGATGAGATACAGGATGTGGTGATGGTCGGTGGATCGACTCGCGTACCCAGAGTACGGGAAAAGGTGGGTGAGCTATTTGCTACACAACCCCTGGTGGAGATCGATCCCGACCGCGTAGTCGCCGTGGGGGCGGCGATTCAAGCCGATATTCTTGCCGGCAACAAGCCGGATGATGAAATGTTGCTGCTGGATGTCATTCCACTCTCCCTCGGCATAGAAACCATGGGTGGCTTGAGCGAGAAACTGATCAGTCGCAATACCACTATCCCGGTGGCCAGAGCGCAGGAGTTCACCACCTTCAAAGATGGCCAGACAGCGATGGCGATCCATGTGGTGCAGGGGGAGCGGGAGCTAGTGAGCGATTGCCGTTCTCTGGCGCGCTTTGAACTGCGAGGCATCCCCCCCATGGTGGCCGGCGCGGCGCGGATTCGGGTGACCTTTGCCGTCGATGCGGACGGCCTGTTGAGTGTCAGTGCGGTGGAACAGAGCAGTGGCGTGCAGGCCAGCATCGAGGTCAAACCGTCCTATGGTTTGACCGACAATGAGATCGAGACGATGCTGCGTGACTCCATAGAACACGCCGGCGAGGATAAACAGCTGCGAAGCCTGCGCGAGCAGCAGGTGGAAGCGGACCGGGTGATCGAGGCCCTTGAGGCGGCCCTGGCCGAAGACGGCGATCGTCTGCTCGATACTGAAGAGCGTCGGCAGGTAGAGCAAGCGCTGGAGGCGCTCAAATCGGTTGCCCGGGCAGAAGATCAAAAGCTGATCAAAGGGGCCATAGAGCAGCTCGAAAGCCGCTGTGGATTCTATGTTGAACGGCGCATGAATCAGAGTATTCAGCAGGCCATGTCGGGCCACAAGGTGGATGAGTTCAAATAGGTGGCAGTATGACGCGTATAATATTTTTACCCCATGAAGAGATCTGTCCTGAAGGCAAGGTTATCGAAGCGCAACCCGGCACCACGATTTGCGATGCCGCGCTGCAGAACGGCATAGAGATCGAACATGCCTGTGAGAAATCCTGTGCCTGCACCACATGCCATGTGATCATTCGCGAGGGCTTCGATTCCCTTGAAGAGGCGGAAGAGACAGAGGAGGATATGCTCGATAAGGCCTGGGGTCTCGAGCCTGAGTCGCGTCTCAGTTGCCAGGCGGTGGTGGGCGATGAAGACCTGGTG
Organism: Candidatus Thiodiazotropha sp.; assembly: GCA_050119385.1. Taxonomy (GTDB): domain Bacteria; phylum Pseudomonadota; class Gammaproteobacteria; order Chromatiales; family Chromatiaceae; genus Thiodiazotropha. Next base: position 6,570 of record JASFJX010000096.1, read on the forward strand.
GTTGAGATACCCAAGTACACCATCAACATGGTGGCAGAGAGTCATTGATGCTAGTGTACTGTCTCATACTAATGCGTGATATCAGAGATTCGCACAGGTCCCAAGTCAAGGCGCGCCGGGCAGGCAATGGCAGGCCCTTGTCAAGCGGCGCAACGCAGGATTGGGGCCTGTGCGAGCCTCCCTTCGGGCGCGACGCCAGGCCATCGTCCGCGTTGTTGTGTGGCTTGACAAGGGCGCGCCATTGCCTGCGCCACACGTCTAGCGGCCAATGGCCTGGCGTCACGCTGATTTCACGCATTAGTATGAGACAGTACACTAGGAGGTTGTTATGGGATTGAAATGGATCGATAGTCTCGATATCGCCATAGAACTCGATGAGAAGCACCCCGATGTGGATCCGCGCTATCTGAATTTCGTCGACCTGCGCGACTGGGTTGTCGCCCTGGACGATTTCGATGACGACCCTCACCACTCCGGGGAAAAGGTTCTTGAGGCGATACAGGCGGCTTGGATTGAAGAGCGCGAGTGATTGCGCAGATACAGCAGTTTGGCAGTGTGCTGAACTTGAACGTCTATTTCCACATACTGTTCCTGGATGGTGTTTACTTTAAAAACCAATAGAGTAAAGCAGGATTCAGGCAAACCATTGCCCCCAACAGCAAACACCGTATCGACGTTATGCCCGCCAAAGTCGGCAAAGGCCGCCCTATCCGAGACTGGTTTACGTAGAGCTGGGTATCGCTCATAAACCTTCGAAGTCAATCAAGGCAACCGGTAAGAGGTTGTCCTGCACCTTACCCGTAAAATAGTTTCCCCTTTATTAAATAGTGTACCATGCTGATGGGCGGCTTAGTCCAACAGACATTTATCCGCCATGCTGCGCTCGGCAGACAAATGCTTATATGTTATGCGTAAATATGATTACTCTAACTGACAACATAGATTGGGTGAAACCAGTTTTTGAACAATATATGTGGCACATGAAGCAGTACTATCAAGTAACTGATGTGCAAGCATGGATTGACCGAGCAAATAAATATTACGAGCTTTATCGAACAGAAGCTGAGAGAAAGGTATATGTTGCTACTTCAAGCGATGAGCTGATTGGTTTTGCGCTTATAAACAATATCTGTCGGTTTAACTCAGGCGGTAACGCAGTAGCAGAGTTTTATATAACCCCGAATAACCAACGAAAAGGTGTTGGTCGAGAGTTGTCTGAGTTTGTTTTTGATCAATTACCTGGGCAATGGGAGATATGCGTAACCTCTGGTAACGATAACGCTTATATGTTTTGGAGTAAGGTAATAGCCAAATATACAGGCGAAAATTATTCAGTTAAGAGTGGTGATCATTATGATGGAGAAGCTTTTGTTTTCAGCAGCGCATAACAAGGCGCTGCAATGGAAAAACCTACGCAGTGCTGCGGTTTTCCACTGAGTGAAGAAGACCGTAGTTGTTTAGCTGTTTATGAATCAGCTAAAGCCAACTTCGATGATGCTAGGCATTGGTGCTTCAAAGCAAATACTCGAAAAGCTGTTGATAGATTTGCAGTATGCCATAGTGAAATTGAAACATAACAATCACATCCAGCCGCACTGAACCTCCCCCGCTTTAGTGGACACCAAAACCAAACAATTGATGAGGTGTCTAATGCGAAAAAGCAACAAACCGATTTGAGTTCATCGCAAGAAACCGAGAGATAGGAGTTGGCTGCTTGTGTGAGTGGCTTGGAGTCTCACGAAGTGGTTACTACGCCTGGCTCAAGCGAGGTGAATCACAACGGGCCAAGGCCGATAGAGAGCTGGGTAAGTTAATCACCCGTATTCACCAGGAAAGTGATGATACCTACGCAAGCCCTAGAGTCTTTGAGATCCTTAAAAATCAGGGTATATGTATCTCTAAGAAGCGTGTAGAGCGCCAGATGTGCGAGTTGGGCCTGGAAGGACGGACTGAATCAGCAATGGGTGGCAGACGTGACATACCTTAAGCTCAATGGAGTGTGGTTTTATCTGGCGTTCAAAAACGCATTGCTGAAGGAGGGATTTGTGTAAAGTTTCAACCGACCAGGAGTGTGCACAGACAATGCACGCATTGAATCTTTCTTTCATTCCATTAAGGCGGAGTTGATCAGGGGTCGCAAGTTTCAAAACGAGAAAGAATTACGCTATGCTCTAGACCGGTGCATCAACCATTTCTACAACAAGAAGCGGTTGCACTCCGGGATTGGATATAATGCACCGGCAGAATATGAGCGCATGGTTGCGTAAACATGAACCGTGTCCACATTATCGGGGGAAGATCATTTTTAAGAGGTCGAGAGAAAGGTGCCTGCGAAGGATTGACTTTGAATTCAATGACTACCTGAGTCTGGTGAAGTTGGCAGGGCGAGCCATACGAGAGGATAAGAAGGGCGCAATTCGTCGAGTCAAAGCCTTTGACTAAGAGAAGAACAAAAGCTGGCAACGAGGTGAGTGTGCTGTATTACGTAGTTATCAACTTGTTGTAGTTGATAATAACAGATGTCGAAATAAAGC
>JASFJX010000097.1:0-9087 GCA_050119385.1 Candidatus Thiodiazotropha sp.
CGCGATCCATGACCTCCAACCAATCGAGGTTGACTGCCCCTGGAATATGCCCCGGGTACCTGGAGAATCGCGATATGCCGGCATACTCATTCCGGCTGCGTGCGTCCCAGAGAGCGAAGTCAGGTTCCCCAAGATGTTCAGCGATATACTCGGCGCTGGCGATGGCATGCGGGTTGGGTGACGCAGTGAAGTTGGCCCTGGCCGGGGATGTGAATTCGCGACTACAGGCATGACCCTCATTGGCCCAGGCATGAAGTCCTCCGTTTAGCAACGAATAGCGCCTGTGTCCCATCGCTTCCAGTGTCCATAACAGGCGCGATGCGTTGCCGCCACCCTCATCGTCATAAGCGACCACATGGCTGTGGTTACCGATGCCATGCTCAGAGAGTGTCTGCGACAAGAGCTTGGAGTCCGGAAGTAATCCATGCACGGGATGATTGCTGGCCACAATCCGGCTGTAGGCCAGATGTAGCGCCCCTGGTATATGGAGTTGGGAGTAGGTGGTCTCCTTGCAAAGGTCGATGACCACCAAATGCTTTTCCTCGAGCAAAACTCGCAGCTGCTCGGGCTCGAGCAGCAGAGGGATCTCGATTGTCACGATGTGTCTAGAGCGCTTGCTGGATGCGGCCCAGGGCAACACCCGTATTTATCGGTGCATTCATATCACTCAAAACGGCCTCCAACGCGCTCACGCACAAGAGGATGTTTTCCGCACGGGCACTGTGACCCATCAAGCCAATACGCCAAACCTTGCCTGCCAATGCCCCCAGACCGGCACCAATTTCCAGGTTGTATTCATTCAGTAGTCGGTTTCTGACTGTTGCATCATCTGCACCTTCGGGGATGGATACCGCATTTAGCTGGGGTAATCGATGGGCCTCGTCCACGATAAAAGTCAGCCCCATCGCCTCAAGCCCTGCTTTCAATGCATTATGCATCTTAATATGTCGATCCCAGGCATTTTCCAGCCCTTCGTCCTGAAGTATGCAAAGTGCTTCATGTAAACCATAAAGTGCATTGACCGGTGCGGTATGGTGATAGGCGCGCTTTTGACCACTGCCCCAATATCCCATTACCAGATTCAGGTCGAGAAACCAGCTCTGCACCTTACTGCTGCGATTCCGCACCTTTTCCAAGGCACGTTCATTGAAGCTGATGGGTGAAATGCCTGGGGTGCAGGAGAGGCATTTCTGGGTACCCGAATAGATAGTATCGATTCCCCACTCATCCACTTTTAGCTCGCAGCCACCTAAAGAAGTGACGCTGTCCACGATTGTGAGGCAGTCATAGCGATGGGCAAGTTCCACCAGTTCCTTGGTGTCCGAGCGGGCGCCGGTTGAGGTTTCAGCGTGAACAAAGGCAACAATCACGGCATCGCTGTGTTGCTCAAGGGCTGCTTCAACCTTTGCCAGATCGACAGCTTTACCCCACTCGTCTTCGACCATGATCGGGGTGCCGCCGCAACGTTCCACATTCTCTTTCATACGGCCACCAAAGACACCATTTTGGCACACGATAACCTTGTCACCGGGCTCAATTAGGTTGACAAAACAGGTCTCCATGCCTGCGGACCCTGGTGCCGAAACAGGCATTGTTAGCTGGTTTTCGGTCTGGAACGCATACTGAAGCAATGCCTTGGTCTGTTCCATCATTTCAATAAAGAGAGGGTCCAGATGGCCGATGGTTGGGCGCGAAAGCGCCTCCAGTATGCGAGGATGCACATCGGAAGGGCCGGGCCCCATGAGTGTGCGTACGGGGGGGTTGAAACTTGGAGTCGTCATACTCAGTTGCCTTTGGTTCGCGAGTTGAAATCGTGGTGAGTATAAGTGCCGAATCCATTTCGCATCAAGCGCTACTCCCTAACTTATATAGGGGGGGTAATTGTCAAATCTGTGGGGGCGTGAAAATGACGCTGTTCATTTATTGCTGAATGCGCACATTGTTGGTTGCGAAGAGTTGGCGATGTGGCACCTGAAGAGCGGTAGTTTGACCGATTTTCAACCAATTGGGCCAAATATAATTAATTATTGTTTAATAAATAAATAATAAATTTCAATAAGTTATAGTTTGTGTGTTTTTGGTGTTGAGAGAATATCCCCGATCTGTGACCTAGTTCCTCAGGTCATTCTGAAGTCTGCCGTAGTCTATGACTGGAAAAATGAAAAATGGGGCATCGATAATGAGTTTACACCAGTCAGCTTTTAAAGCTATTACGTTGAGTGTCATCCTCAGTGCGTGTGGTGGTGAAAGTACTGTGAGTGAGGTTGATCAGGTCGCAAATATGCCTGGTCAGCAAACAGTTGTCTCTGATAGTAATGAAACGGCTACTATTATACCTCCAAAGGACGATACGACATTTAGTGAAGAGGAGACGACTGCAACACCAACACCAACACCAACACCAACACCAACGGCAACACCAACGGCAACACCAACGGCAACGACAACACCAACGGCAACACCGACACCGACACCTGACAATAGCGAATCTGTCGAAGAGGGCACTGATGCAGAACAATCGGCGAATCAGGCTCCGCAAATTTCCGGCAACCCGTCAAATAGCGTGGATGTGGGCGATTCGTATTCGTTCACACCGGGTGCAACGGATGGTGACAACGACGACCTGACTTTCTCCGTGGCTAACCTTCCTGCATGGGCGCAATTCGATGACCAGTCAGGTACACTATCCGGTTCTCCTACAGTTGATGATGTGGGTGACTACAACAATATTGTAATAACAGTCTCAGATGGTACCGATGAGGCTAGCCTAAGTGCATTTGCAATCACAGTGAATCCTGTAAACGTTGAATCAGTAACCGGATCAATTTCGCTGACATGGGTTGCGCCGACTACACGCACCGATGGTACTGTGCTTAGTCTTTCTGAGATTCAAGGATACTGTATCTATGTTGGTACCACGAGTGATAATCTCGAGATGGTCGCGGATCTTAACCAAAGTGATATTTCTAGCTATGAGTTAGATGATTTAGAGCTTGGTGATTACTATGTGGCAGTATCTGTATATGATCAGCAGAATGTCATGAGTGGTTTATCCAATGTCGTAATGAAAACAGCTGTCGATTGATTATGGTCTACGGGTAACAATACGCCACGGTTTAATTGTGTTTAATAAAACCTGTTGCATGTTGAATTACATGCAGCAGGTTTTTTTTGACTATTGGGAAGGGGCGATAAAGGGGCAAGCATATTTGATTATTGGGTCTGTTTCCGAAAGGGCCTCAACACAGTATATTCTAATAATAATGCAGTGAAAGAATATATGGACGTAAATTGCTTAGTTTTTAAGGCATAGTAAAAGATCTAAATTTAACAATTTTTATCAAAATAGCGATCATTATTATTAGTGCTTTAGCATGGATTATTAATTGTTTTGTTATTTGTGTACAGCGTCGAACACTCTGAAATGTATGATCGATCAGATGCTTCTAGAGTTTTCAGCTTAACAAGTTATTGGTTGTTATGTGATGAGTTGCCTGACCCAATTTCAATTAAACACATGAACATTAATAAATGTAAAAAATAGCCATTTTGTGCAGTTGTTTTTACTTTTAAATATTATTTATCGAAAATTATTTGTCTGAGATTATGATTGAATCACGAATCAGGATTCTTACGCGAAGGATGAGACATATGAAAAGATTCAAGTTGTGTACGATTGGGTTGCTAGCTACCGTGTTGTCAAGCAATGTGTTTGCGGGGGCAGTGTATGATGCCGGTACATTCACGCAACATGGCGACATTTATTCAACATCACCCTATTCAGGGGTATTCACAGATGTAGTTAAGTTTGATGTAGGTACATCTGGGTTGAACCTCCGTTTTGAAGGCAGTCATTCCGGGATGGCTGGAGATAGTATACTCATGACCAATACTTCTGATGGGATGGATTATAAGCTTGGTTCGAATTTCATGGAGACTTTGAATTTTGATGCTGGCAGTTATGTATTTACGCTATCAGGCTTCGCAATGAATGCACTGGATAGATCGATCTACTCCAATTATGATCTTACGATTCAAGCCGTACCACTGCCGGCAGCTGCCTGGTTATTCGGCTCAGCTTTGCTTGGCTTCATATCATTCAGCGCTAGACGAAAAATCTAACAAAGGAAATTATTATAAAATTGCCCGTAAAGGTTCTTGACCTTTACGGGCTTTTTTCATGCTTTGATTAAACCGAATGTTTCATCCGGGAACGCGATGATCGTACCGGGATCCTCATTCAGATGCTGCGCATCTACGATTGAGTCAATAGCCCAGGCTATAGATGAACTACTACAAGTAAATACTGTAGCTTGTACGCTTGCCAAGTGTACACACGGCGAAAGCGGGTGAAATATTCGGGTTAAACCTCTCTTAATCCTTCCGAGGGTTCTACGCGTGCGGCTCGGTAACCCGCTAGCGATGCAGCGATTATAGAAGAACCCAGTGTCAGAAGTAGAGCGACTAGAAAATGGTTTGGTAACAACCGGCAAATCGTTTCACTGCCCGCAGTCTGTGTCAGAAACAAACTATTGATAGTGTAACTGACACCCAGATAGATAAGTGATGCGGTAAGCCATCCGAATAAGGCGGTGAAAGCTGATTGTAGAACCGGGAACCAGATGATCTCTCCGGTACGAAAGCCGACAAGTCGCAGCACGCTCAGCTCCTTTCGCTTGCGGTCTACATTCGCCCACAGACTGGCCCCCAAGGAGAAGGAGAAACCAATAAGCCCGATGAGCGCAATCAGCCAGAAAACCAGGCTTAGATTTTGATCCATGCTGCGAACAATGTCGATGTCTGCTGCCCGGGTATTGACTTCGATACCCAGTTTTTGCATCGCATTGCTGATCGCTGAGACATCATAGATGGAACGTGTATAGAGACGGAAGCTGGGGTAGGTGCGTTTGTCATTCTTGACCTTTGTGCCACTCCATCCAAGAGTAGGGACGGCGCGTCCATCACGGAAGTCTTCTGCCGCTTCCAACAAGCTCAGATTTGTGAAGGCGCCGTCACGGGTAAAGCTGGCATGCCGCGCAATATCGACTACCTGGAGGGTGAGGTGTACCCGTTCACTGCGTCCTTTGTATCGGCGTGACAGACTGCCATTTATCTCGTCGCCAACTTTGACCGCAAGTTTTTCAGCCGCTTTTTCTGAAAGCACAATCTGTTGCAGGTTGGATGGGATTGTGCGCCCTTGCAGCAGTGGATCACCCCGACTCGTCGGGATCATCTCTACTGAGACGATATGCTTGGCTATCTGGCTTTTCAGGTCGATAGTGGCGGCGATAGCGCGTGTACGCGGAACAATAAAGTCGATCTCTTTTCTGGCTTGTAGTTGTTCGATCCAGGCGCTGTTGTAACGACCACTACCGATGGGACGCACTTCCCGGTTACGCGGATCCTCTATAAGCGTATTCAGCATGCTGCCTACAATGCCAAATTTGAGACCATACAAGATCATCATTGGCCCAAGTACTGCTGCTAGGGCAATGATAAAGAAGCTCGACATTTGCCACTCGTTGCGGTAATCGCGACTGGCAAGCCAGACGATATCCTTAAATCGATGACGCATCAGCCACTCACAACGGTTTCTGTCATCGATCCGTCCGCCTCTCTATGGGTGTGGTGTTCCAGGTGACGTAGTCCCAGGCGATTGATGTGCCGCCATGCATGGCTGGCGAGGATGACTGTAATATGAAGTTCATCCACCAACTCGATAAACAGCGACATGATGCGTTCGGCTGCAATGGGATCGAGTGATGCAGTAGGCTCGTCGGCTATGACGATGGCCGGGCGATGAGCCAGCGCGCGACCGATAGCCACCCGCTGCCGCTCGCCAACAGAGAGCATATGGGGCAACTTGTTCAGGTGTCTGCGGATGCCCAGGTCACTAGCCAGTTCGTCGACCAATCCGTCGTCCTGCATGTCTAGCAGACGACGAGAGAGGTTGATGTTCTCACGTACTGTCAGATAGGGAAGAAGACCCCCTGTCTGCATCACATATCCAATGCGCATGCGTCGCAAGTCACCCAGTTGGTTGAGCTGTTTTTTCTGCCATAGGATAGAAATATCGACTGGCTCAGCGCCAGGCTCCGGCCTAAAACGAAATGAGCCGATATTACTCGGTTTTAGTGTCATAGAGAGCATATCCAACAGGGTGCTCTTGCCGCAGCCGCTTTCACCAATCAGCGCTATCTTCTCTCCCAATGCGATCTGCAGGCTGGGTACACGGAGACGGAATGCCGTACCTTCGGCCTCTCGAGTCTTCACTACATCGCGTAAATGGTAGATAAGCACCTTTTCGCCGGTAAGCCCCGTGCCTCCGTGGGATACAGTAGTAGTCAAATCAGCTGCTCCTTCAATCCCATGATGAAGGAGAGCTATGGCAACATTTCCAAGGCGATTGGAAATACGGAGTCACCGGATATCGGGCCTCCATCCAGCGAGACCCAAAGGTCTGTATGATCATGTAATACCTGGTAATAGTTTATTTTCTCTTCAAGACGATTGATGAACCTGATTTGGTCTTTGGCCGGCCAATCCTGCCAATTCTCCAATGAGAGATTCATCACTTCACCCGTGTAGGGAAGGTCTTCTATGTATTCCCGCATGAAACCCATGTCGGCCAGATTGCCTTCCCGAGCGCCGCTTACTCGCGTCGTGGTACCGAGTTGTTCCGGGTCTCGCGCGATCGTGGCGGCCAGGCTCTTGAGATCGTTGAGGAATGTGCGTGGAGATAGCAGACCCTCTTCGGCGGTTATGAGAACCTGTTGCATGATACTGTGTAAGTCGCTGAGTTGGTCTCGAGTCAGAAGCACCCGCACATCAAGGGTTTGTCTCTGTGGATCGTTGATATCCCGGTCTACCAGCCAGGCATTGAATACACTGGGTATCTGCTGTTTGTCTTTTTGTTGTAGGTAACGCATGCGCAGGGCATAACCCAGTTTGGCAACCTTTGCCTGGAACTGGGCCAACTGGTCAGTCTCTTTGTCTTGTGGTACCTGTTTCTCCCTGGCCTGGCGTTCCGTCGCGATACTCTTGCCGGCGGCCGCCAAGGCTGCCAACTTGACCTGCTCGGTTATCTGTTTGGCCAGGGCATCAAGAACACGCCCAAATCGTTCGACATTGCCAGTTTCGACGCCGAAATAGAAACTGCCGATACCAGGGTAGTAGGATAGATCACGATAGGTCTCCTCCGCCTTTACGTGATCCGACATGATGCTTGGGGTTAACAGGTGCAAAACTGAGAGGGCTATCCCTTTATCCTGCGCCAACTGTCGAAGAGATGCACTCGACATGCCGGTACCGGAGAGCGGATCGCCTGCTTCCCGGGGCCCTGCATCTGTGATCAAGACGATGTAACGGGCATCTTGCCCCTGCCAATCGATACCTGCAATCGCCTCATTTACACCAGCATAGCTGTCTTCAGTAAAATCGCGGCTCGACACTGTTGCTGCTTTGAGTGACGAAACTTGATTGAAAAATCCCTCTGCATCCTGTCCTTGTTGAAGGTTGACATAGGTTTGAGTCAAATACTCCAACTCTGGGACAGCTGCTGGGTTGTCACGAAACGCAATCAAGCCAAAGCTCACATCTCCAGTCAGGTCCTCTTTAGTGATTGTGTCATAAATTTTACGCACGGCCTTGCGTGTGCGGTCGATATAGGGATCCATGGAGAGGGTAGAGTCAATCACAAAAACCACGGCGGAGCGGAAAGGCTTCATTGTATTATCAGTTTCTTTCTCATGCTTCTCGATTGCAGGCGTCTTTTTATTCTCAACCGGGGGCAGGAGCGGTACGCTGGATACTTGCAGCATGCGGGCCTGTTCTTCTCCGAGATAGATATCCTCATGATCACGGATGGGTACCAGATAGAAATCTTTTAGAATATCCACATGAGTTCTGGGCTGGATTGCGATTACCGGTGAATTTGCAGGAAGTTCACCCGACTCGGCGGCTTTATATAGTGCTTGATATTTTTTCTTATCATTACTGTTTATCAATGTTTTCAGCTTCGCTTTCTCATTGAAGAGGAGAACCCGGTCATGTCCTACAGGATCGCGAAATGCCACGGTCAATCCTTGATTCCACGGGATGGTGTCAGATTCCGGCATCCAGCCAGCTATTTGTCCATATCGGTTCTGGCCTAGTTGTAACCAGGTAGAACCATTCTCAAGCTTACGGCTATAGACATAGAATACACTGAATGGTGTGGCAGGGTCGCCCTTAGTCTCTTGTATTTCTTTATAAAAATGAGCGCCGGGCTTACTCAGGACGCGCTGGTAGAGAGCCTGCTTGCCTTCCATGAGGAGGGGGTGTTGCTGCGTGGCTCCCAGGAGAAGGGAAGGGGAGAGAGCAATCAATAAAGTCAGGATCGATTTGAAGGTGGCCATCGTTTATCCTTGAATAAGAGCTACTGCCAGTTCAATAAAAGTCGCTTAGCCGCAGGATCCCCTTTCTTTGCCTTTTCTTCAGTGGCCTCTCTTAACCTCCTAAGCCGCTCATTCGCCTTGGGTATACCCTTGCCGGCTGCTGCTGAATACCATTTATGTGCCTGATATGAATCAGGTTTATCAAGTAATGGGTTGCCTTTGGTAAAATGATTCGGGTCATGCATGCTGGCCAAAGTAAAGGCCGCCTTAGCATCCCCTTCCCGCGCAGCATAAAAGAGCAATAGATACGCGTCTGCCAGTTTGCCTTTATTCTGATAACTTGCTGCCTGATCAATGATCTGCTCCGGTTTAAGGGCCGTTTCACCTGAGCGTAGACGCGATATCAATTCACGGGCAGATCCCCCTTCAACGAGTCTATTTTCGGTGGATTCGGTTTCACTCACATCAAGTGCCGAGTGGGGTTGACTGTCCAAGCGTGCGGTGTCCTCTGTGGTACCGACTCTATCTTCAGTAGGGGCAGTCTGTTTAGAGGCTGAGTCGATCTGAGCGCGAATAATAGGGTCGATCTGACTCTCTTCCAGAGGGGTGGGCAGATCGACCTCCTCTTCCGGAGCAAAGAGATAATAGATGGCTGCGAGGATCAGTGCTGCTACGGCAATCTCCAAGGCGACACGGAGTCTGTCGGAGCGGG
>JASFJX010000098.1:0-9086 GCA_050119385.1 Candidatus Thiodiazotropha sp.
GGAAAGTGGAACATGCCGCTGGCAGTCGCCTTTGCCTGGATCTGCTGGGCGAAGTCGAGCAGCCGCTTGGCATCCCCGGTCGAGGCGATGATGAACTCGACAGGGAAATTGCTGCCACCGGGCAGGGCGGGGGGTGTGGTGGCGAAGATCTGGAAGCCCGGAATCTGCGACAGCTTGGCCTGGATCTCAGGTACGATCTCGAAGACCGTTCGCTCACGGGGATTTTGCCAGGGCTTGACCACCATGCCGGAGAAGCCGTCGGTGTCGTAGAGGGCGCCGACGGCGGGAGCCAGGAGTACCTGAAAGGTGAGATCCACCTCCTCCGTACTGAGGAAGGCCTCCTCGACCGCCTTGCCGTAAAACGCCTTCTGGTTAGCGGTGGCGTTGGCCGGTGCGTTGATCACGCCGAAGATGACGCTCTGATCCTCGCCGGGCGCCAGCTCCGTGGGTGACATGTTATAGAGGGGAAAGGCCGCCGCGGCGACAGCCAGCCATATCACATAGACGAAGGGCCTTGCCTTCAGGGTGCTGTCGATCAGGCGGCCGTAGGCGAGGCGCATGCGGTCGAAGTGGTGGTTGACCCAGCCGGTGAAGCCTTTCTCTTCATCGGCGGCGCTACGCAGCATATGGGAGGACATCATCGGTGAGAGGGTCAATGCGACGATGCCCGAGATAGTGACGGTGCCGGCCAGGGTAAGGGCGAACTCGCGGAAAAGGGCGCCGGTCAGCCCTCCCTGTATCGCGATCGGTATATAGACCGCCGCCAGGGTGATGGTCATGGCGATGACCGGTCCCACCAGTTCACGGGCGCCGAGCAGGGCCGCCTCCCTTTTGCTGCGCCCCTCCCGCAGATGACGTTCGATGTTCTCCACCATGACGATGGCGTCATCCACCACCAGGCCGACCGAGAGTACGATGGCCAGCAGGGTGAGCAGATTGAGTGAGAAGCCGAATACCTGCATCAGAAAGATACTGCCGATCAGCGACACCGGGATGGCGAACATCGGCACCAGCGCGGAGCGCATGGAGCCGAGAAAGAGGAAGATAACGATGATGACGATCAACAGGGTGTCGCCCAGGGTCTTGGTGACCTCGGTGATGGCGTTGGCGATATACTCCGATGCGTCGTAGCCGATCGCCGCTTCCAGCCCTGAGGGTAGGTCGCGGGAGATGGCGTCGATCTCCGTGCGCACCCGCTTGATGACATCGATGGTGTTGGCGTTGGGCAGGGGGAAGATGCCCATGAAGACAGCGGTCTGGCCCAGGTAACTGACCGTGGTGTCGTAATCCTCGGCGCCGAGGGTTACCTCGGCGATATCGCTGAGGCGCACGATGGCGTCATCCTGTTGCCGGATCACCAGGCGCTCGAACTCCTCCACCGTGTGAAGATCGGTGTTGGCGGTCAGGGTGACCTGCACCAGGGAGCCCTTGGTTGTACCGACGGCAGCGAGAAAGTTGTTAGCGGCCAGTGCCTGGCGCACCTGGGCCGGGCTGACATGATAGGCGGCCATCTTGTCCGGTTTCAGCCAGATGCGCATGGCAAAGGTACGGGCGCCGAAAATCTCGGCTCGCTGTACGCCCTCAACGGCGGCCAGACGGGGCTGTATGACGCGAATCAGGTAATCGGTGATCTCGGCCTGGGAGAGGATGTCGGAGCTGAAACTGATATAAGCAGCGGCGAACTCTGAGTCGGCCGACTGGATCGAGATCGCCGGCACCTGGGCCTCGTCGGGCAGTTCGTTACGCACCTGGTTGACCTTGGCGGTGATCTCTGCCAGGGCCTTGGTGGGCTCGTAGTTGAGCTCGAGGCGGGCGTTGATCATGGAGAAGCCCTGCAGGCTCTTCGATTCGATATAGTCGATACCGTCGGCCGAGGCGATGGCCTGTTCCAGGGGGGTGGTGATAAAACCCCGTACCAGCTCCGCGCTGGCCCCCACGTAGACGGTGGAGATATTGATCGTGGCGTTGTCGCTGCGTGGATATTGACGGATATTGAGGCTGTTCCAGGCCTGGATACCGGCAATAACGATCAGTAGATTGACCACGATCGCCACCACTGGGCGCTGGATGAACAGATCGGTAAAGGCTCTCATACTGCCCATGTCAATTTCCTTTGATAAGGAATCCGATTACTCATTGGCGGGTTTGGGTGCCAGCTTGGCTTCTGGAGCAAGGCTGTTATCGACAACCACCGCCATCTTGGGCCGCAACTTGAAGACCCCGCTTGTGACCACCTGCTCGCCCTTGTTGAGTCCGGAGAGCACCGCGACAAAATCCCCTTGGGTATCACCCAGGCGGACAACCTGTTGACGCAATACCTGCTGTTTTTTACCGCTGGCTTCATTCTCTATCTCATCGACTACGAATACAGTGTCACCATAAGGGGCGTAGAGTATCGCGGTGGCCGGGATGGCGAGCACTTCATCATCATCAGGCAGCATGATCTCTACCTTGGCGAACATACCGGGCCGCAGCAGTTCATCTTTGTTGGAGAGTTTAGCCCTCACCCGAACGCTGCGTGTCATCTGATCGATCTCTGGATTGACCGCGATGATCTTGCCATTGAAGACAGTTTCGAGAGCCGCATCTGTTGTGACTCGAACCTGGGTGCCAGTGGCGAGTATGGAGAACTGCTGCTGAGGCAGGGAGAAATCCACATAGATTGGATCAATAGTCTGTAGGGTCACCACAGGTGTACCCTGCTCGACTACCTGACCCAGATTGACCTGGCGCAGCCCCAATTGCCCGGCGAAGGGGGCGCGCAGGGTCTTCTTGGCAATGGTGGCGCTTACATTGTCGACCTGGGCAGTGGCTTGCTTGAAGTTGGCCTCGGCGGTATCGAGATCGGCTTGAGAGACGGTTTTGTTGGCGCGCAGGTCCCGGTTGCGATCCAGGTTGATGCGCGCCAGCTTGGCCGCGGCCTCCGCGGAACGCAGCTGTGCCTGTTCGGCGGAGACGTCGATGCGGACCAACAGATCGCCTTTCTTTACGCGATCTCCCGACTCGAAGGCGATCTCCTCGATTTTACCGCCCAGTTCCGCGGTGACAGTCACCCCTTGTACCGCGACCAGTGAGCCGGTGGCGGTGATCCTGTTGGGCCAGCGCAGGCTACGGACCTGATCCGAAGTGACTGTCTCGGGGGGCATCTCCATCTGTGCAGAGCCCATGGTTTCGAATTGCTTCAGTTTAATGACAGTCGGTACGCCTATCAGGACGGCCAGGCCTATCAATGTAAACACCACTTTCTTTAACATACGGTTAACATCCGTGCACTATTCACTGGGCACCTTAAATGTTATGTAAGGTATCTCTGATGCCGGTTTGGGATAAATAAGGCGACATGAGAGAGGCTTTTCTTTCAACCTTCCACCCACTATGAAGTATTTCATGGACCACAATCACTCGTTGCGGTCAATAAGAGTCTGCATCAGGGTTTCACATAGGAGTGGGGTGCAAATCCGCAACCCAAGGCCATCTAAACTGAAGATGGCGGGTACGTTGGTTAATACCTTACATCATTGCTCGGCAAGAGACCAGACTTCTCTGTATCTTTGCATTGGCATTACTTAATCTTTGCTTTTTATGGGGTTACTAACAACTAAGGCTTGATGTCGAGCACCGGGGTATCGGCAATGGCTTTCGAGTATGCCAGACAGACTGGCAATGCGGACAGAATAACTGTTAATACTTTCATCGATGTCATAGACCGGATTCCAATTGGTCAACCCAGAGAGTAGTATAACTTAACAGTCTAAGTTCGCTTGAACGTTCGTCTTTTTGCTATCTTTGTGTCGCTGCATGCATGGCGACCACAATGCTGACAAGGAGGTTGTTCAGGCGCAAGTAACTTCGAACTTCTTTTCGATCCCGTAGCTTGGATATTAAGAGACGAGTGCAATGACCAAAAAACTAGGTATTGTCTTGGTGGTTTTGACTATTTTAACAGGATGCTCAGGAACCATGCCAAAACTGGGAATAAACAACGGGCAGCTGATGCCGTGCCCAAAAACGCCAAACTGTGTGAACAGTCAGGCAACGGCGGATGAAAAACACTTTATCCAACCCATCCATTTCGCGGGTCCGCATCAGGAGGCGAAAAGCGCACTCTTGAAAATACTTGAAGCATACAAGCGAACCAAGATCATAGTGGCTGAGGAAGAGTATATTCAGGCAGAGTTCACATCGATGGTATTTCGATTTGTCGATGATGTTGAGTTTTATTTGCCGTCAACAGAAGCGGAGGAAACGATGATACATGTCCGATCGGCTTCCCGTATTGGCTATTCCGACTTTGGTGTTAACAGGAAGCGAATTGAACGGATTAGAAGTGAATTAAAGTGAGCTTTCAATATCAAAATAAGACTACCTGACTGTTTGCCGTCAGTGAAGGCAAATCAATACAAAGATGGTTATTTACTGTCGGGCATGGTGCAACAGGTCTCAATCAATCACGAATAGACTATTTTATGCAAAAAGTTACCATACTTGTTGATGTTCAGAATATATATTACACAACCAAGCAAGCTTACGGCCGGAATTTTGATTACAACGAGTTTTGGAGCCAGGCAACATTGAATCGAGAGGTGGTGAAAGCAATAGCTTACTCATGTGATAAGGGTGATCAGAAGCAGCGGCAATTTCAAAATATTCTCAAAGCGATTGGCTTTGAAATTAAGCTGAAACCCTATATAAAAAGATCCGACGGTTCCGCTAAATGTGACTGGGATGTTGGTATAACCATTGATGCAATGGAGTGTGGAAAAGAATCAGATATTGTCGTATTAGTTTCCGGGGATGGGGATTTCGCTCTGCTGGTTGAAAAGTTGCGAACTGCTTATGCTAACTTTGTAGAGGTGTATGGGGTTCCTCAGCTAACAGCGTCTGCGTTAATTGGTTCGGCATCAAAGTATGTGGCAATAGAAAACAACTTGCTGCTGAATACGATTAAGGTGCCGGGTTAATAACAAAAAGGGTGTATGATGCTTGGCTTGATGATTTCACTCTTTTGTTGTCTGATTGGTAAGGTTAATCATCGATACAATATACAAAGATGCGTGCTCACTATTTACAACATGTCCCTTTCGAAGGACTAGGCAGTATTGAAGCCTGGTTGCAACATGCCGGCTATGAGGTAACTTGTACCAGGCTTTATGAATCAAGCGAATTGCCTGAGATAGGAAAGATCGATTTGCTTGTGGTCATGGGCGGGCCCATGAGTGTCAACGATGAGGATGACTATCCCTGGTTGGTGGATGAAAAGGCGTTTATCAAAAAAGCAATCGATACTGGTAAGCCTGTGCTGGGTATTTGTCTGGGGGCGCAACTGATAGCCAGTTCACTGGGGGCCGAGGTTGTGCCGAATAGAGAGAAGGAGATCGGCTGGTTTCCGATTCAGGCTGTCAATGCAACTAATGATTCAGCTTTCCGGTTTCCGGATAATGCAGATGTCTTCCATTGGCATGGTGAAACATTCAATCTGCCTCCTGGAGCGATCCGTATTGCACAGAGCAAGGTTTGTAAAAATCAGGCCTTTCAAATAGGCGAGAATGTCATTGGGCTGCAGTTTCACCTGGAGACGACTCCTGGTTCAGCGCGGGCTATTGTTGATCATTGTCGAGATGAATTGGTTGATGGCGATTATATTCAAACAGAAAAAGATATATTGTCAGCCCCCACGGAACTGTACAGCAAGATCAATAGTCTCATGGAGGATGTGCTGGAGTACATTACCACTAATTAGGGAAGATCTATCGTAGGATTAGTTGTAGGGAGCAGTTACGAACATAGTAGTGTTATGAATCGCCGGAACTTTCTAAAGACTTCAGTTTTTTCAGGGCTTTTGTTGGGCGCTGGTGCAATCTATTGGCCAAACAGATGGAAATATATCGTCGTACATCACAGTGCGGGTAATTTCGGTACTATCGATTTTCTGCAAAGGGTGCATCGGGAGAGGCAGGCTGGTGATCCCATCGATGCAATTCCCTATCACTATGTCATCGGTAACGGCAACGGCTTGAAAGAGGGTGAGATTGCCAGTGATTGGCGCAGAGACTATGGGATTTGGGGGGCACATGTATCCAGAAGGAATAAAGACAGGAACATGCGTGGTATCGGTATATGTCTGATCGGTAACTATGAAATTGATTCAGTCCCGGAAGGGCAATATCTCGCGCTGCTTTCTCTAACCATAACTTTGATGGAAAAATATCAGATACCTATCGAAAACATAGCGGGACATGGTCATATAAAAGGTGAACAAACCAAATGCCCTGGTAAGAATTTCCCAATGGAGCGGTTTTTGAGGGATATAGGATAAGGAGTAAGCAAGGGTTAAGTATCAATATGAAACAACTGCAAGCGAGATGGAAGTAGACGGGATTGGTTTGTCGAATGTTAGAGTGGCAATCCTTCCCAATAGGAAAGATATCGTCACCCTCTGCAAAGAATCGGATCCATGCTAGCGTTATGTAGTGGTTACGACAGTAGGCCTTGCCAGTGCTGTATTTAATCAGACATTAGAATTAAATGGCAAACAAAATAATGATTAAAAACAATTAGATATCATTAAGACGCTAAAGCGGCACGAGGATTGCATCACAGCATCTGTAAATCGACATTTACCCATATGGGTCAAGATTCGGAGGCGATGTGATGGAATTGAAGGTGATTGGTCAAAGTGCGGCGCCGAGCAAGGGTGGTTGCAGTTCATCCGGATGTGGCGGGTCCAGCGACCAGCTCTCACATCTGCCGGAGAACATACGTAAAAAAGTCCAGGATCATCCCTGTTACTCGGAAGACGCCCACCATCACTTTGCGCGCATGCATGTAGCGGTTGCCCCGGCATGCAATATCCAGTGTCACTACTGCAACCGTAAGTACGACTGTGCCAACGAGTCGCGTCCCGGCGTGGTTTCCGAGCTTCTGACGCCGGACCAGGCGGTGAAAAAGGTCATCGCGGTGGCGGCGAATATTCCACAGATGACAGTGTTGGGTATCGCCGGCCCCGGTGATCCGTTGGCCAACCCGGAGCGCACCTTCGAGACCTTCCGTCAGCTGACCGAGAAGGCCCCTGATATCAAACTCTGTGTCTCCACCAACGGCCTCTCACTGCCCGAGCAGGTGGAGGAACTGAGCAAACACAACATCGACCATGTCACCATCACCATTAACTGCGTGGATCCGGAAATCGGTGCCAAAATCTATCCCTGGATCTTCTGGAACAACCGCCGCATCAAGGGCAAGAAGGGCGCCAAGATTCTTATCGAGCAACAGCAGAAGGGACTCCAGATGCTGACAGAGAAAGGCATTCTGGTGAAGGTCAACTCGGTGATGATCCCCGGCGTCAATGACAAACATCTGGAAGAGGTCAGCAAGGTGGTGAAGGCCAAGGGTGCCTTCCTGCATAACGTGATGCCGCTCATCGCCGAGGCGGAGCACGGTACCTTCTACGGCGTCATGGGGCAGCGCGGTCCCACCCATGATGAGTTGCAGACCTTGCAAGACAAGTGCGCCGGCGACATGAACATGATGCGTCACTGCCGCCAATGCCGCGCCGATGCGGTGGGTATGCTGGGCGAAGACCGGGGTGACGAGTTCACCATGGATAAAGTAGAGACCATGGACATCGACTACCAAGCGGCCATGGCCAGGCGGGCAGAGTACCAGGCGGCTGCCCTGGCGACCCTGGAGGCGCAACGTAACAAGACAGGTGAGCGCTTTGTCGCCCTCTCTTCCCTCAAGGTAAAGAAGAAAGAGACCCGCCCGGTGCTGATGGCGGTGGCCACCAGCGGTGGTGGCGTCATTAACCAGCACTTCGGCCATGCCAGGGAGTTCCTGGTCTACGAGGCTTCCACGACCGATGTACGTTTTATCGGTCATCGCAAGGTCGATCTCTACTGTAGTGGAGGCGATACCTGCGGTGATGCCGAGACTACCCTGCAGAAGATCATCCGTACCTTGGAAGGGTGTGAAGCGGTACTCTGCTCCAAGATCGGCTACGAGCCTTGGGAGCAACTCGAAGCGGCGGGTATCCAGCCCAATGGTGAGCACGCCATGGAACAGATCGAGGAGGCCGTCGCCGCCGTCTATGCCGAGATGGCGCAGAACGGTCAACTGGATCAGCCCATTGTATCTGCACAGTTACAGGCCGGTGCCTGAGGAGATCGATCATGGCCTACGAAATAATCGAAACCTGTGTCAACTGCTGGGCTTGCGAACCACTCTGCCCAAGCAAGGCGATCGTTGAAGCACGACCTCACTTTCTGATCGATGCCAAAAAGTGTACCGGGTGCGAAGGCGATCATGCCGATCCCCAGTGCGTCAGTATCTGTCCTATCGAAGGGGCCATTCTCAATGGCTTTGGCGAAGCAGCCAATCCTGCGGGATCGCTGACCGGCATTTCGCCTGAGAAGATGGCGGAGGTCATGGCAGAGATCCAGGCACGATAGCGACATAACCTGCAACAGTCGGCAAAGTCTGCTGTTGGAATAGAGCGATTTTGTATTTAAGGAGATAACCATGCGTTACCCAGGTCACGATCCGCAACTCCAATTGATGCCCGTACAGAGCGATAGCAGTAACAATCCAGGTCGGCGCTGGTTCAACCAGATAGTGATGCAGTCTTCATTGCAGGGCAAGCCTGGCTGGGTTCATCTGCCGGATCGGGTTTGGCGGCGAAACTCGGCGCTTTTGATGAGTATGCATGAACGTAAGCAGTTCGATGACTGAACTGGTTTTTTATGAAAAACCCGGTTGTGTTGGGAATCTGAAGCAACAAAAACTGCTGCGAAGCCAGGCAATCGATTTTGTTGTGCGCGACCTGATCAGCGAATCCTGGTCAGCACAACGGTTGCGTCCCTATTTCGAGGATAAACCCGTGGCGCAGTGGTTCAACACCACGGCGCCCAGGGTGAAGTCCGGGGAGTTCTCAATCGATGACTTGGATGAGGCCGAGGCGTTGGCGCTGATGGTCGAGGATCCGATCCTTATTCGCCGACCTCTGCTTGAGTTCGGCGAACTGCGCCAATCGGGTTTTGAAGCCGGTTCTGTTTTGACGGCGTTGGGTGTGGCATTGAATCCCAATGAGA
>JASFJX010000099.1:0-8920 GCA_050119385.1 Candidatus Thiodiazotropha sp.
TTAATTTTTTTACCGGGTTGAACCTCCTTTATCCCCCCCTACGTAACTTTTTGATATATAGACAGACTAATAGGACAATGTGGAATCAATTGATGCATAAATATTCACCGGCTTATCAACGGTTATTGCGATGAGCTTGAATAAAACAGACGATTCATCAAAAAGTTATGGCGACTTCCTGTTTTTGACAGAGGGTCTCAAAGTATTGAAAGGAACCTATCACTATGGCTGATATGAATAAATTACTCGGACAATTACTCAACAGTGGCGCTGCCAGTGGGTTCGCCGGTGGATTGGCCGGGGGGCTGGCAGGTAACCTGTTGGGTAGTAAATCCGGACGCAAGCTGGGTAAAAAGGCCTTGAAGTGGGGTGGGGTTGCAGCTGTCGGTGCCCTTGCTTACACAGCTTATCAGCGCTACAGCGGCAATAAGGCAGCACCCGCTGGAGGCAACTCAGTCCATCTCAGTAATCCCGAACAGGAACTCACACCGGCGCCAGCGGGAACCCTGTTTATGCCTGATGAGACTGACCAAGCTGCCAACGATGCCCTCGGATTAACCCTGATCAGAGCCATGATCGCCGCATCCCGCGCGGACGGTCGACTAGATGCCCAGGAGAGCCAGGCTATCTTCCAAAAAATTGAATCTCTGGGATTGGATCACGAGACCCAAAGCCTGCTGGTTCGTGAGATGGGGCAGCCCGTTGATGTAGATGCTATTGTCAACAGTGCAACGAGCATAGAAGTCGCGGCTGAAATTTACGCGGCATCGCTACTTGCCATCGAAGTGGACAACTCTGCTGAAAGGGCCTATCTCTCTATGTTAGCCATGCGCCTACAATTGCCGCCTGAACTGGTCAATGAAATCGAGCAGCAGGTGGATTCCCAAAAAAAGCTCGATTAAGAAGAAACGGGGACAGACCACGGTTTTAGTGTGTCGCTTTTATTTATGCTTTGGTCACCCAGACTTACACGGAGTAGCCGCCTTCCCAGCTCTGTTTCTATTTGCTCGGCAAATCGGCTAGCGCCCAGTATAAAGTTAACCGTGGTTGATTTTCTGATCTCATCGATAACTCCAGGGCCCAACTCATAGCGAAACAGTTTCCATGCCCATTTGTTCCATAATTGGATCATGGATAATCAGCTGCTCCTCTCCATCAATCAGTTTAAGAGCCATTTTGAAAGTCGTTTCAAAAGATTGACCGGTACTGCCTGTACCTTCATAACTTTGCCATAACCCTGTATATCAGCGAAGCCCTGGTGTAACAGACTATGTGAGATTTAGCAGGGGATGGGTATGAATGTCCTTTAGGTTTTTTTATAAAACTCTCACGGACTGGATAAAACGGTGACCCGTTTCCGATTATTGCAACAGGAGAGTGTGTTAGTCTGTCATGAGGAAGATACTGTAATGGTGTTAATACAATCTCTCTACCTGACGCACCTGGGCGCAACTATCCAAACGCGAGAATGGATTTGGGCTAGCAGAGGAGCCGCCATAGGATTATGAAGGCTGTTTTGTGATCGCTGCGTGTGAAGTGGGGTAATAAAGTGAAAGTAGTTCCCGTTTATCTGGTCGTATTTACCGTCTTGCTTCTCTCGGCTTGCGGTGGCGATACGGATTCTTCAAATGATTCCGTCATTGTTGACGAGAATTCGGTCGAGGATGACAATCCAGGCCAGGACCCGGTTGAGGATGACAATCAGGACCAGGATCCGGTGGAGGATGACAACCCGGATCAGGACCCGGTCGTGGATAACGGGACGCAATGCTATTCGGGCAGCGTTCAGACAGGTGTTTGTTCCACTGACGGATTGAGCGGCACGCATACTCGGAGCTGTGCATCGTCCGGTGTCTGGGATGCTTGGAGTACCTGTGTCACCGATCCCTTGTTCCCTCCTATAGCGGGCAATGTATATTATGTTTCAGCCAGCGGTTCCGACATAGCGGACGACGCCCAACACGGCACGGACACGGCGCCATGGCGGAGCATCCAGTACGCGGTAAATCAACTGCAACCCAATGATACCTTGATCGTGCGACGCGGATACTATTTTGGCGACGTAACCGTCAACGTTAGCGGTAGTGCCACAGAGAAGATAACCATTCGTGCTGAAATCCCCCATAGCGCCAAACTCAGTGGTGGCATCACGATAAACGGGGACTACATTACCCTTTATGGGCTCGATGTAGAGCAGCCATCCACTGGTACAGGTATCGTCATTAACGAATCGCAGGGTGTGGAGCTCCTGAGTAACCGGATTCATGACTGCCCAATGTATGGGATAAATGTTGCCTCCACGTCAGCTGGCAATTATACCATTAGCGGCAACACCTTGAGTTATAACGGACAAGCCGGGATGATTATTCGCGGTAACAGCGGCACAGTGGAAAACAACAATATTTTGGAAGTTGTGGCGTTTCATCCGAAGTTGTCCAGCGTCAACGTCAGTAACGGTGACGATGCCGACGGCATGATTGTCAGCGGAACCAACCACAACATCATGGGTAATCTCATTGCCAACTACGGCGACCCCCTGGATTCAAATAACTACTACCTGGCTGACCCGATCCACAACGCCCACGCAGACTGTTTTGATATGCGGGAGATTAGCGGAGTGACCGTTGAAGGCAACTATTGCTGGAGCAACTTCCACGTCAGCAAGGGTGTTATCTTCAACGGCAGTGGCGGATCCGACAGGGACAATATCACGATTCGAAACAACATATTCGAATTTCGCGATGTGGGGGTCAGCATCAAGGCGGGTAGTTTCGCCATCGAAAACACCTATGTCTACAACAATCTGCTCAAAGCGAAAATCGATGATGTCATTGAGTCGTATCTGAACCCGGGAACCTTCGCCAACATACCGGGGGATTGTATTACCATGGCGGACGTTAGCAATTACACTGTTTTTAACAACATCACGGTCGATTGTGACAACCACACCACAGCGAATGTCACAGGGAATCCTGTCATCATCAACGGTGGGTCAGGTATAGCCGACTACAACTTCTCCTGGAACTCTGATGGTGCAGCCTTCAGCGGTGCCGATCCCGGCGAACACGGAAGCCTGAGCCTCGATCCCGCATTCGTGTCGTATAACACCGAGCAGCATGGTGAAAACGATTATCGCCTGCAGGCAAGCTCGCCCCTTATCGGATTGGGTAGCGCCGGCTTGACTGATCTAAACAGCAACCTAATCGAAGTGTTCGACGACATCGATGGCCTTGCCCGTCCGCAGGATGGCACCTATGAACCTGGCCCCTATGAATACTCGGCGAGCAATACAGCCACAGTCCCTGATTTGATATCCGATCACGTGAACGATAGTGTCCTGGAACTGACGCCAACCAGTTGTGTCGTGCCTGCGAGTAGTGTCAATGTGCAAATAGCCCGTTGGTCGGGCAATAAACAGGGGGCGATGATTATCCGTTTTGATGACAGTACGCTGGGTCATTCCCTGTGCGGACTCAAGGCCTTTGGCGATCGCGGACTCACAGGAACCTGGTACATCAACCCGGGTAGAGAGGGTTTCACTTCTTCGGTGACACATCCGGTAACGGGCGAAACCATCGTCTTATCGGAGAGGTGGAGCGAAGCGCCAGGCCTGGGGCAGGAGCTGGCCAACCACACGATGAATCATAGCTATGAAACCAGTCCCGCCGTGTGGCGATCGGAGGTCGAAGAGGCATCTGATGTGATATGGGGTATCCGGCACGGTCTGCCGCTGAAAAAGAACGCTTCACTGATTGCATTCAACAACAGCAGCAGTGTCGCCTGGCCCTGGTTACCTAGTGAGGAAGTGGCCATATTGAGTGATCTCAGTAATATCGAGAGACAGACCTATATGGGACCGGTTTATCATACCCAGGCCAATCCAACTTTATCGGTCCCCGCGGGCTCGACTTCGGACGTTATGTACTGCGGACACCCAAGCCTAAGTCTTAACAGTAACGATCAGTGCATCACATCAGATGGCGATATCGTGACGAGCGGTGTCAATTCGGCTATAGAAAACGGTATTGTCTACCAGGCGGCCTTTCATGGCATCCTCAGTACGGCATCGGACAACTGTACTGACTACACCAACTCAGGTACGACAGATGGCGGCAATGCCGGTGTGCAGTTTTCCGAACTCGAAACGTTTCTGGACAAGGTTGTTGGTGTGACAGATGAGGTGTGGGTGGCAGGTGCCATTGAACTCTACAAATACACCCAGGAAGCGCAACGTTCCAATATCCGCATGCATCAAGCCTGTTCAGACAGAATATACTTTGATCTGACTACCGATCTCGATCCTCTCTATGATGAACCGCTTACGCTCATCGTCACGGCGCCAAGCGACTGGACCGCTTGTACCGCGATGCAGGGACAACGGCAACTGGGATGCGCTATTGAAGCTGATGGCGGGATACTTATCGACGTTGTGCCTAATAACGGCCGGGTGGCGCTACTAAAACAGAATTAAGCGGGGCAGAGAGGGATTTCATCCGCATTCAAAAAAAGTATACTGGTGGAAAACTGTGGTCTGTCCCCTTTTTACTTTTTACTTTTTATTCCATCTGAGCCATCTGGATGAAGGCCGTGATGTGCTGATTGTTGGCTGAGTCGTCGCGATAGCCCAGGTGGATCTGTTTGTGTACGCCGTCATTGCCCAGGCGAACGGCGCGCACGGGCAGGGTCTTACGGTAGTTGTGCACCAGCCATTCGGGCAGGCTCGATACGCCTCGTCCGGCCGCCACCATTTGCAGAATCATTTCGGTGTCTTCCAATGTCTTGTGTCTTTTCGGCAGGCAATGGGCTGGCAGTAAAAATTGCTGATAAATGTCCAGGCGCTCGGTGGTGACTGGATAGGTATAAAGGGTTTGATCTGAGAGTTGCGACGGCTCGATATGGTCCAGGCCGGCAAGCGGGCTGTTGTCACCCACCACCAGTACCTGTTCATAGGTAAGCGCCGGCTCAAAGGAAATGCCTTTGCGCAGTACCGGGTCCGGGGTGACCAGGATATCGATGTCATGATTGAACAGCGCGGCCAGGCCACCGAACTGGAATTGCGGTTTCACGTCCACATCCACGCCGGGCCAGCGTGTCAGAAAAGGCCGTACCACTTTCAACAGCCACTGGTAACAGGGGTGGCATTCCATGCCGATCCGCAGCATGCCTCTATCGCCACTGGCGTACTGGTGCAGTACCTCATCGACATGTTCCAGTTGTGGCAGTAGCCGCGCAGCTTCACGTTGCAGGTAGGTGCCGGCCTGGGTGAGTTGCAACTGGCGTCCTTCCTTGGTCCATAAGGGTGTGCCCAGGCGTGCCTCCAGCTTCTTGATGGTATGGGTGAGGGCGGACTGGGTGAGGCTCAGTGCTTTGGCAGCGGCGGTAAGTGATCCCTGGCGTTCAATTTCGCGCAGGATACGCAGGTGCGTTCTGTCGATCATGGCAAGTAGACAATAGATGAAAAATAATAATGATTTAATGATAATATACCATTATTGCTCATGAGTCATTTTCCGTATGCTGTGCCGCAATCAGCTTAACGGAGAACAGATCATGGCTTTAGTACACAACCTGGGATTTCCCCGCATTGGCGCCAAACGCGAACTGAAATTCGCCCAAGAGGCGTTTTGGAAGGGGCAGATTTCTTCAGCGCAACTGCTGGCAACCGCCAGTCAGATCCGCGGCATTAACTGGCAGATACAACAGCCGCTGGATCTTGTGCCGGTGGGGGATTTCTCCCTGTACGACCAGGTACTGGATATGAGCTTCACCCTGGGCAATTTACCGGGGCGGGTTGCCGGCCTGAAAGGCAGCGAACTGGATAACTATTTCCGCGTTGCGCGTGGCCGTTCCGCCAACGATACCGGCTGCGACTGCGTGCATGCCGGTGAAATGACCAAGTGGTTCGACACCAACTATCACTACATCGTGCCGGAAGTCACCGCCGATTCCACCTTCACCCTGAATGCGGAGCGTCTGCTGAGTCAACTGGCAGAGGCAAAGCAGTCTGGAGTGAACGCCAAGCCGGTGATCATCGGTCCTGTGACCTACCTGTGGCTGAGCAAGGAAAAAGATGATTCCAATCGTCTGGGATTGTTGAACAAACTGCTGCCAGCGTATGGGGAATTGCTGGAAAAACTGGCCGATGCCGGGGCCCAGTGGGTGCAGATTGACGAGCCTGCCCTGGTTACAGAGCTGGACAGCCGATGGCAACAGGCCTTTGAATTTGCCTACCACAGCCTGAAAGCCTGCCGTGTGCAGCTGCTGCTGACCACCTACTTCGGTACCCTGCAGGCGAATCTGCAACTGGCCTGCAATCTACCGGTCGCCGGTCTGCATGTGGATGGGGTACGTGGCCGTAATGAGATTAGAACTGTCATAGATTGGTTGCCGACACACAAGGTGCTGTCCGTGGGCGCCATCGACGGGCGCAACATCTGGAAAACCGATCTCAACGCCACCCTGGACTGGCTGGAGCCCATTGCGGAAAAGCTGGGTGATCGCTTGTGGATCGCGCCTTCCTGCTCACTACTGCATGTGCCGGTGGACCTGGACAGTGAACAGAAACTGGATGCCGATATCCGCAGTTGGCTGGCCTTTGCCAAACAGAAGTTGGCGGAACTCTCGCTGCTGGGCAAAGCCATTAATGAAGGCCGTGCAGCCGTTGCGCACGAGCTGGCCGCCAACCAGACCGCCATCGACAGCCGAAAGAACTCCGAGCGTGTACACAATCCAGTCGTAAAAGCCGCGGTGAAAAATATTACCGGCGAACTGGGTAAGCGTCGGAGCCCTTATGCCGAACGCATCGCCAAACAGCACAGGCATCTGAAGCTGCCGCTGTATCCGACCACTACGATCGGCTCCTTCCCACAGACACCCGACATCCGCAAGACTCGCCTGGCGTTCAAACAGCAAGAGATTTCAGTGGATGAGTATATGGCAAAAATGAAGGCTGAAATTGAACGCGCAGTACGTGAGCAGGAAAAGCTTGGCTTGGATGTGTTGGTGCATGGCGAGGCGGAGCGTAACGACATGGTTGAATACTTTGGCGAACAACTGGATGGTTATGTGTTCTGCCAGTTCGGCTGGGTGCAGTCCTACGGCTCCCGCTGTGTCAAGCCACCGATTCTGTTCGGTGATATCAGCCGTCCCAAAGCCATGACGCTTGAATGGATCAAATATGCCCGATCGCTGACCGACAAACCCATGAAAGGCATGCTCACCGGTCCGGTCACAATTCTCAACTGGTCCTTCGTACGTGACGATCAGCCTCGCTGTGACAGCTGTCTGCAATTGGCGCTGGCTATTCGCGAGGAAGTGCTGGACCTGGAAGCGGCCGGCGTGAACATCATCCAGATCGACGAAGCCGCACTGCGTGAAGGCCTGCCGCTGCGCCAATCCGAGTGGCAGGACTACCTCGACTGGGCGGTGGAGTCCTTCCGTATCACGGCTAACGGTGTGCGCGACGAAACCCAGATTCACACCCACATGTGTTATTCCGAGTTTAATGACATCATTAAAGCCATCGCCCATATGGATGCGGATGTCATCACTATTGAAACCTCGCGTTCTGACATGGAGCTGCTGGATGTGTTCGAGGAATTTGAATACCCGAACGAAATCGGTCCCGGTGTGTACGATATTCACTCACCGAACATCCCCGGTCAGGAGCAGATCATCGCCCTGATGAACAAGGCGGCGGAACGTATCCCGGCTGAGCGCCTGTGGGTGAACCCGGACTGCGGTCTGAAAACCCGTCAATGGGAGGAAGTGATTCCGGCTTTGCAGAACATGGTTTCCGCCGCCGAGACCTTGCGTGCCAAAGCGAGTTAATGGGGTGGCTGTGGTATTTATTAGCATATATGTGAGTGAGATCGTTAAACTGTAGTGGCATAGTTAATTTTTACGCACATAAATCTTTACTGGGCCACACAAAAAACACATATTTGTGTGTCATTATGCAGTTAAGAAGAGGGCATATCGTGCTCTGAGTACGGCAATCGTAGGCGCCCACTTGCGGGCCATGCGTGAAGGCCTATTTAAATAAACTGCAAAGAGTTCTACCTCATGAACGGACAAAGAGAAGGACAAAGTAAACGCACAAAATCACAGAAACGACCAGGGTGGTTATTTTTAGTACTGGCCGTTATCTATCCATTAGCTGTAATTGCTGTCGAGCTGTACACAAATATGTGTGCAGAAGCATTCTTCGATCCGATGCCCACTCTATATCACAAGATATTGGTATTCCTCGTTCCTTTCTCCAATTATTTGCTCTGGTGGAAACTTCGATCAGACGATGACGAGAATGTGGGTAAGTTGCTCCTGCTCTCGGCTGTATCTATTGGAGTTGCGGCATACTACGCGGCTATCTTTCTTCCTCTTATGCCGATTGGGATCATTGCGCTTGTCTTTTACGGGATCGGGCTGCTGCCTCTGGCGCCAATAGTCTCATTGGTCATGGCGAGCAGATTATATTATCGGTTGAAAACAAAGCACGACGACCAGATAGGTAAAAAAAGCTATTTATTTAAAGGCATATCGACGGCGATTTTCGCTCTACTCCTGTTGGATATACCATCCGCAGCTACTTATTTCGGTGTGGGTTGGGCGACAAGCAATTCCGGGGAAACGCGCGAGAGCGGAATTAAACTAATACGTTCGTTCGGAGACAAGGACCTGCTGTTAAGGTTGTGTTACCAAGGCAGTCGACAGGCTACAGGATTGCTGAGTTTTGCCGCGATCCGATTCAGCGAGCATAGTTCAATTTCACCCGCCAAAGCAAGGGAGTTATTCTATCAAGTTACCGGTGAAACCTTCAATATGTATCCGGTGCCGTATAGCGGAAGATCTTGGTCAAGATTTGATGGTTTCAGTTTCGATGCCGATCAGGGCGGTACTGAAGTCGGCGGCAGAGTCAAAG